>JAICLG010000174.1 GCA_025927515.1 Hyphomicrobium sp. | reverse complement strand
GATCGCTATGTCCCTATCGGCAATATGACCGATCGCACCGCGGCTGAGGCTATTCACGCCGATCGCATCGATATTCTCGTCGACCTCAAGGGTTACACACGCGACGGCCGTCCTGAAATCCTGACCTACAGGCCGGCTCCGATACAGGTAAATTATCTCGGCTATCCATGCACGATGGGCATGGACACCGTCGACTACATTGTGGCCGACGCTGTCGTCGCCCCAATGGAGCATCAGGCGGACTACGCCGAACGCATCATACATCTTCCGGACTGCTATCAGCCCAACGACCGGAAGCGGAAGATTTCCGAACAGCCGATGACGCGCGCCGAGTTCGGATTGCCCGAGGACGCCTTCGTGTTCTGCTCGTTCAATAACAGCTACAAACTGAACGCGGCGATGTTCGACGTGTGGATGCCGCTGCTGCGGAACGTCCCCGGGTCCGTGCTATGGCTCCTGGTTCCCTCCGACATCTGTCGCGAAAACTTGCGGCGCGAAGCCTCAGCCCGCGGCGTCGATCCAGATCGGCTCGTTTTTGCCAGCCGTCGGCCAATCTCGGAGCACTTGGCACGCCACCGGCTCGCGGACCTGTTCCTCGACGCGCTTCCCTGCAACGCGCATACGACCGCGAGCGACGCGCTTTGGGCCGGCCTTCCGGTCGTGACGGCTATCGGCGAGACGTTCTCAGGCCGCGTCGCGGCGAGCCTCTTGATTGCGATGGGATTGCCGGAACTCGTGACGCGCAATTTCGACGAATATGCGCAGCTCGCGCTGACGCTTGCGCACGAGAGGGCGCGACTTGCCGAACTGCGCGATAAGATTGCCCGACAGCGCGATGTGGCGCCGTTATTCGATACCCGCCGGTATACAGACGGCCTCGAGCGCGCCTTCGAAACGATGATCGAGATTGCGAGATCGGGAGAGCGGCCTCGCGCATTCGCCGTGGCCTAGAGGTCGGTCGCTCGATTATCTTCCCGAGCACCTATTCGCAGATCGCGCGGTATTTCCGGGCTTTCATATCGAGATGGAAGTGATTGTGATGGGCTGCATTGGTGTCAGGGCCAAGGACAGTGCCAAATAGTTTGCAGGCATCGTCGTGGGCTTGATGCAGGAATTCGGAGGTCGCGACTTTGCCCGCCTCTTTCGGATCATCCTCTTTCTTCGTCTTCGCATCCTCATTCCGCGGGGCAATGTCTTGAGCACCGAGCTTTGCAACCGCAACGGCAATCGCTTTGCCTTTGACGGGATGAGGCGTGTCAGGTTTTGGCGTCGCGTGAGACTCGTCCTTAGGTGCGGTCCAAGACTGCGAAACCCGGATGACCCTGCCGTCTTCGAGCACGAATGCTGAGATATCAATGGCATTCATGAACGCGTGTTCGCTGATCGGGGCCCGCGCCAATCCGTACCGGTTCCGGCAAGAGTACGAGCCCGATATGATCCGCACGATCGGAGAACCGAGCTCTTTCTTGGCCGCGGGCTGCAGCTTGTCCGAAATCCATGTATTCAGCGCCGCGATCATCGGACATCTGAGTGTCGCCGGTGGCGTAAACCGCACCTTGTCCTTGCCGATGCTTTTGAGTTCACGCGGTGCCGGTGCTCCGCATGCACCCTGCCGTTCGGGCGGCAGCGGCTCCGCCACAACGTCCACCTTGTCGAGCAGCCGGCCACATTCCGTCTCGGCGTCCGCGACTTCCTTATCCGTCCAGTCCGGCGCCTTTTGTTCAGCCGGCGGAAGAGGCGGAGGAGGAGGCTTTGTCTCACTGGTCGCGGGAGGGACGGTAGGCGCCTCCGGTGGCTTGGCGTCGCGAAGTGACTGAGGTTCAGTCTTCGTAACGGAAACGGCAGGGGGCGAAACTGGGTGCGTGCGTACGATCTCGACATGCAAGGCGGGTGCGCGTTTGCCGTCGCGGCCGAACCAGCCCGGAGGGAAGAAAAACAGCGCGGCGAAGCCCAGCAATAGAATACGGGAGAGATTGGTTGAGGCTCGCACGGCGAACCTCGCCATCCTCGCCGCTGCCGTCGCCCGGAGGATCTTTGCACGTGTCAGGAATTCGTGCCGGGCGCTCACGACAAGCTCCAACAAATCTGGCGAGTTCCACCGCCATGATCGCACAGTCTCGTTACGTTTCGATTAGGGCAATAGCTGGCCTGAAGCCGGATTGGAGGCTCGACGTCTGATCCGCAGGCGAATTAAACCGAAAAGGTTCGGCAGAGGGGCCGAGAGCGCTGCGAAATACTCAGATGCTGCGCAAGTCATGCCCGTTGATGCAATGCAACGAATCGAACGCATGCTTCCTATAGGTTCGAGGCGTCATGCCCGTCGCGTTCTTGAACAGACGGCCAAAATGCGAGACGTCTGCAAAACCCCACGAATATGCGATGTCGCTGACTTGCCGATGCGTTTGGGATGGATCCGCCAACGCTTCCTGGCATTTGGCGATGCGGCGGCTGAAGAGGAGCCGCTGCAACGATGTTTGCTCCGCGTCGAGAAGTTGGTTCGCGTAACGAACGGAGATACCCGCTGCTGCGGCAAGCTCCTCACACGTCACATGCGGGTTCGTGAGGTTGGCATCGACCACGGATTTAAGGCGCAGCAGTGAGATCAGGCGCGCCGACGATCGCGCAGATGCCGTCCCGTCGCCTTCCGCGAGCGCCACAGCAACCAGATCAATCAGCTGATGCGCAATCTGGCTTTGCGCCGCCTCGCTCAAGAGCGGAATCTGAGCGGGAAGCAACTGGATAAAATTCGAAACGAGCGCACCGGCTCCGCCGGAGCCGTCAATCCGCTGCGCCGTCCATTGCGTGACGCGACCCAGACGCGCCTCACATTCTTTCCGGTCGACCTCGACGACGAGTTTCTTGGAGCCCACTGTGCTGACGAACCCGCTGGGCACGGCGTTGTCCACCAACGTCAGGTCGCCGCATTGCAGGAGCGCGTCACGCCCGTTCTGATTGATCCTCGTCGCGCCAGCAGTCTGGGCGCAGATGAAAACGGTGTCTTTGGATTGCGCGACCTGCTTCGCCGTTCGCCACGTCGTGACGCCGTTGTTGCCGGAGAGGGTGAGCGACGCATTGCCGAATGGCACCGACCTGACTTCGCCTTCGAACGCGGAACGGTCGCGCGGACGGCACTCGAATGGCACCATGGCCTGACACGCCATCTCATGCCAGTAGTCGAAGCGGTCGCGCGGATGCACGGAAGATGTGTTGACGGTCGTCGTGATGGCGCGATTGATCACAACATCACCGAGGAATTTGGAGGCGTGCTCGGCATAGTTCCCCCATCTCACTTACGGGGCGGATGATAAGTTCTGTGCCGAGCCGGTCAAATGTAAAGTCAGTTCATCAGATAGTTTTTGCGTGAGCTGACGGGTTCAAACGTGGACGAATTGTCATGCGCCGGCTGATTGCCGCCGATCGTCAATGGTTTGCGCCCCAAGAATTGTCTTCAGCGTCGAAACGAATTGGGTCGCTTCGGTTGCCGGAAGGCCAGAAAGAAGCTTTTTCTCGATCCGCGTGTAAAGCCGATCGGCACCCGCGACGGCTTTGGTGCCTCGTTTCGAAAGTTTGACGCAGTATGCGCGGCCATCGACTGGCGAACGGCGACGTTCGAGCAGGCCCTTTTTGAGGAGGCGGCTAACGATACCCGCGACGGTTGAGCGATCAATACCTGTAATTGTGACGAGGTCCGTCTGGCTCAAATTCTCCTCGCGCGAGATGGCCGTTAAGATCGCGAGTTGCCTGAGCGTGTGGTCATTATCGCTCGTTTCATTGGAATAAAGCTGGGTCGCGCATTGGTCCACACGGCGGAGGAGGTGCAGGATCGATCGCTGAAAGTAGGTCGCATTATCTTGGCGCATTTCCGTCTCCCATTTACAGCGCGTGCATTGATCAGCATGCAAACGCTCCAGGAGAAAACATCAGCGGGCAAACGGAGTCTCGCTTGTCGTGGTTGTGAAAATAGGACGGGAGGGAGATAGACCGCACGCGATCAAATGGCACGCCCGCCTAAAGACCAATGTCTATCGTATTGCGATAAGCCGGAGGAAGATCGTCGGGAATGACGGAGAGTCGGTCGCTACTATTAATCGCGCATGGCCTTGGATCAATTTTCTTGACTCGGCTAAATTCCACGCTCGCATAAGAATGAGGAGCTTGCCGGCGCTTTCCACGACGTTCTGCGCCGAAGCGTTGTCAGAAAGTATGATGCGCACGCTGATCTGATTGGAAGTACGCACGATCTGAACCCGTTGAGGGGCGGGGTAGGTCCGGCAATCCTCGCCACGGCTGCGAAAGCCGACTCTCAGGACACACACCTGATCTGAATACTGACAGGAATACGCGTTCACTGCTAAGGCTGCTCATTCGGGCCGACGGCGAGGTGAACCATGCGCACGCTACTCGCGAGTATCCTGCTGACTGCGGTGTTGCCGTTGTTGTCTGCATGGGCGTCGGAATACGCTCCTCTGAATTGCAGCAGGGCCAAGACGCCGGCCGATCGCACGATCTGTCGCAATTATGCCTTGGGCCAGCGAGAAGCGCGAATGGCCACGCTCTTCGCCGTAACGACGTCTCTCATCGCAATGGGACAGCGCGGCGATATTCAGGACGCGCAACGCGCATGGCTGGGCAGGCGGGAGGCATGCGGCGACCGGGTCGCTTGCCTCATAAAGGCTTACGATGCGCGCATCGACGAACTGAACACCGTGCTCAAGGCAATTGCCGCACGGGGTCCGTTCTGAGCCCTCATCCGAGCGCCGGTCTTGCGCGATTATTTCGTGCTGCCGCTGTCTGATGGTAATGGGGGCAGGGGAGGCACGGTCTCGTCCGGCGTCGCCGCATCTGGCGCCGTCGCAGGAGGAAGCGCTTCGTCGTCCGAACCTCCGAAATTCCTGTGGTGGGCGTTTCCACGATCGATCGGAACCACGGGTTGTTTCGAGTAATCTTTCTCCGCCTGCTGTTCGATCCTCAGGCTTTCAGGAAGATCGTCTCTCGCAGCGGCGGGCACACTGACCATTACCATGCAAGGCATGATAACGCAGGCCAGCAGAGTTATCGATGTTGCGCGGGTTCGCTTCATCCTCGTTCTCCCAAGGCTCGGCTGGCGGTCAGACGTTCGATTCGGTTGGCCCGAAATTTAGCAGAACCCCCACCGGCAGCAGCAAGAAAGCGTGATAGAAACGTTAACAACGAATGACGTGGAGACATCCCGGTCTCCTCCTGCACGCCAAAACGGAGGCTATCCGATTAGGTTCCGGGCACCTTACAATTCCATTGCCTCAGTGCTTCTTTGATATTGTCGAAGTCGAGAACTCGCACGAGGGATTAGCGTTGACACCCGTTGTGCGGAAGTTTGTCTGCCGGGGGAATCTCACAAAAAATATTCATGGCGCGGCAGAGAGTCCGTGCCGCAAGAGATTGGCGAGGGCTCCTTTCGACGTTAAGCAGGAGCAGAGAGAATATCCAATGGCAGCCGATTTTCCTGCAAGCCACCGTTTCTGTATCGCCCCCATGATGGATTGGACGGACCGGCATTGTCGCGTCTTCCACCGTCAACTGACGAAGCGCGCGCTCCTCTATACCGAGATGGTCACTGCCGACGCCGTCATCCACGGTGATCGAGCGCGGCTTCTGGGGTTCTCGGAGGCGGAGCATCCGATTGCATTGCAGCTCGGCGGCTCGGATCCGGCAAAGCTTACCGCTGCCGCCCGCATCGGGGCCGAACTTGGCTATGATGAGATCAATCTGAATGTCGGCTGCCCCTCGGATCGCGTCCAGGAGGGCCGGTTCGGCGCCTGCCTCATGGCCGAACCCGAACTCGTCGCGACCTGCGTCGCGGCGATGCGAGAAAGCCAACCCGCTCCCGTCACCGTCAAATGCCGCATTGGCATCGACGATCAGGATGCCGAAGACGATCTCCGGCGGTTCATCGACGTCGTCGCCTCGGCAGGCTGCAAAACGTTCATCGTCCATGCCCGCAAAGCGTGGCTCAAAGGTTTGTCGCCGAAAGAAAACCGGGAAGTCCCGCCACTCGATTACGAGCGCGTCTATCGTTTGAAAGCCGCGCGCCCGGAACTCGAGATCGTCATCAATGGCGGCATCGAGACGGTGTACGATGCAAGCACGCACCTCGATCATGTCGATGGAGTGATGCTTGGCCGCGCCGCTTATCAGAACCCTGCCATACTGACGGAGGTTGACCGCGTAATTTTCGGCGATGCATCCGATGAACCAACCCGCGCCTCGGCATTGCGGGCCATGCTGCCGTACATCGAGACGCATCTCGGCCGCGGCGGCAGATTATCAAATATCACGCGGCACGTGCTGGGCCTTTATCACGGTCAGCCGCGCGGCCGCGCTTTCCGGCGCCATCTCAGCGAAGGCGCAACACAGCTGGCAGCTAATGCCGATGTGCTGCGCGCAGCAATAGATCTTGTGGAAACACGATCTGGCCAGGATCGCCAATCCTTTGCAGCTTGATGCGGCTGCCGACAGCAGGCGTGCTTTCTCTGAACCCTTATGACCGAGTTGGCCACTTCGGCTTGAGCAGCCGCATCCGGCTTTGACGAGTTCGCGCCACGACAATCGATCAGACGGCGATCTTCTGATTGTATTCGCCGACTTCCGGAAAGCGT
>JAICLG010000169.1 GCA_025927515.1 Hyphomicrobium sp. | reverse complement strand
GGAAGGACAGCACGTGACCAAATTTGGCCGGAAAGCTCTCCTCGTCATAGCATCTATCGCCGTTTTGCTCCTCGCGATCGACGCCGCAGCGGCCGAAACGAAAAAGCATAAGCCAATCGCCGCGTTTCCAACCGCCGCTTCTAAATCCACAACACGCAATGGCGCGACCGCGAAACAAGATTCCAAGCCAGTGCAGACCGACAAGCCAAGCCCCGACCAAATGAAGTCCGACGCCGACCCGAAGTCGGCCAACATCTGGACCGAGGCGGAAATTACGGACGCGAAAGCGCATTGCGTCGCGATCCTCGAGCGCAGTCACGCCGTCTATGCTTTCCATGAACCGATCAAGGACGGTGCTTGTGGCGCCCCTGCGCCTGTCGAACTGATGAGTATCGGACAAAATCCAGTGGTGTATTTTTCGCCGCCGCCCGCCGTTCGCTGCGATCTTGCCGATGCCCTCGATACCTGGCTCGAAAAGGACGTGCAGCCCCTGGCACGCAAGCACTTCGGTTCTCCCATCGTCAAGATCGAGACGATGGGAGATTACGCTTGCCGCAATGCGTACCGGCGCAAAACAACCAAGCTCAGCGAGCATGGCTTGGCCGACGCCCTCGACATCGGAGCTTTCATCACCGCGTCGGGAAAGACCGCTTCCGTGATGGACGGCTGGGGCACGCCACAGCGTGAAATTATTGCCCGGATCGCCGAGGAAAAGGCTGCCGCAGCAAAGGCGGCAGCGGAAAAGCAGGCTTCCGATCTGGCCGCGGCCAACAAGTCGGCGCAGCAAAATCTTCGCGGCGGCAAGGCGAGCGCGATCGTGCCACCGCTCGCGACCGCCTCCAAGCTCGGTGCTCCCGCAGCCGGACTGGCTCACTCGACGATCGACGAAGGCGTTTCAAAACTGACCGTCACGCTGCCGGGTGCATCGGACAAAGCCGCGATCCACGACGAACCGCCTCCCGATCCCGAGGTGAAGGCGTTTCTGCTGGAAACCCACGAAGCGGCCTGCCACATCTTCGGGACGACGCTCGGCCCCGAAGCCAATGCCGACCATCGCAATCACTTCCATGTCGACATGGCGGCGCGCAAATATAAAAAGATCTGCGACTAAGCCCGGCGCAACGCAGGATCGCGGCGAACGGCTTGCGTTGCCAGCCGGGTCATGCCCAATGTCGGCCAGATTTCCGAAGTGCGCCTGAAAGGCTCCGATGTCCATCCGATCACGCTTACCCGCTGCCAATGCCGATGCTACGTCTACGGGAGCGCCGGCCGGTCAATTCCCCTCGGTTCGGATGCGCCGCAACCGCAAAGCGCCCTGGGCGCGGGAACTCGTCGCCGAGCATCGCCTTTCGGCGCGCGATCTCATCTGGCCCATGTTCGTCATCGCGGGTAAAGACAAGCGCGTGCCCGTGGCTTCTATGCCCGGCGTCGAACGCTTGAGCGTCGATCTGATCGTGGAGGCTGCGAAGGAAGCCGTCGCGCTTGGCATTCCAGCCGTCGCACTTTTTCCGTTCACCGATCCGGCAAAGCGGTCGGACGATGCACGTGAAGCCTTCAATGCCGACAATCTTGTCTGCCGCGCGACACGCGCCATCAAAGCGGCAGGCCTCGACATCGGCATCATCCTCGACGTGGCGCTCGACCCCTACACCAGCCATGGTCACGACGGCCTGCTCGTCGGCGACGAAATCGTCAATGACGAAACCAATGCCGCGCTGGTCAAGCAAGCACTCGTGCAGGCCGAAGCCGGCGCCGACGTGCTGGCGCCCTCCGACATGATGGACGGCCGGATCGCTGCGATACGGTCAGCCTTGGAAGCGGGCGGCTTTCAGAATACACAGATCATGTCCTACGCCGCCAAGTACGCGAGCGCCTTCTATGGACCTTTCCGGGACGCCGTTGGATCGGCGGGCTTTCTGAAGGGCGACAAACGCACGTACCAGATGGACCCGGGGAATACGGACGAGGCGCTGCGCGAGGTCGCGCTCGATCTCTCGGAAGGTGCCGACATGGTGATGGTGAAGCCGGGGCTTCCCTATCTCGATGTCGTCCGCCGTGTGTCGGAGACGTTCAAGGTCCCGACGTTCGCGTATCAGGTGTCGGGCGAATACGCGATGCTCGCGGCCGCCTTCGAAAAAGGCTGGCTCGACGAAGAGAAGACGATGATCGAGAGCCTGCTAGCCTTCAGGCGCGCGGGCGCATCCGGCGTGCTGACATACTTCGCGCCCAAGGCCGCACGCCTGCTCAAAGCGCAGCATTAAATGTTCGAAGCCGTCAGCGCCGGACGCGACGACGATAATCCTGGGGCAATCCGTTATTGGCGTCCTGCGGCGGAGCCGCAGCCGCCGCGTTGTCGCCATTAGCAGGAGGCTGTGCCTGAGCGGATCCTTGCGCCGCGGTCGAGCGCACGGGATTTTCGCACTCTGTCAGCCAGACGTCGTACGTGGGATGCTCGAGGCCGTAGATGCCGGGACTTTCGGCAAACATCCATCCGGTGAAAATGCGCTTTTCGGTGCCATCGAGTTGCTTTTCGTCGACTTCCACAAACGTGTCCGTCTTTGGCTCTTCCGTCGCCGGGCTCGAGTAGCAGGCGCGCGGCGTCACGCTCAACGCGCCGAACGTGACCGTCTTGTTGAGTTCGACTTTGAATTTCGAAATACGCGCCGTGACCTTGTCGAGCGCTGAAAAAACGGCGACTTCGTTTTGGATGCGCTCCGCACTGGCGGGAATCGCCGTGGCGGCCACGATAACGCCGGTGAGCGACAATGCGCGGACGGCCGTGGAAGCCAATCCCGGCTGTTGCCCCAAGCGTTCGTGGCGCGAAAGCGTAAATCGTATCAAGTGCAGATCCACCGGCGGCATGTTCGTTCGCGACAGATAGCTGGCGCAAAAAGGGGGCGATTTTCAGATCGCCCGGTCAGCGCGGCCGCCATGCCTGGTAATCGGTGGTCGACTTGGCCCGTTTGCCCTTGCCGAGGATCGAACCTTTCGGCCGGTATGCACGCGGCGTACCGGTCCAGTTCATCTCGTGCCGCCGCTGCCAATGCTTCGGCTGATAGCGCTCCTCGCTCGGCGGAGTGTCTACCGTATGATGCATCCAGCCGTGCCACTCGGGCGGGATTTGGCTCGCTTCGGAGAGCTTCGCATATGTCACCCAGCGCGCCGGTACGCCGAGCGGTCCAACGCCGCTCTTCTGTACGTAGTAGCGGTTGCCGAAATCATCCTCTCCGACGAGCTTTCCCTTGCGCCAGGTGAAAAATCGTGTGCCCCAGGTGTTGCCACCCCACCACGCGAAAATCTCGCTGAACAAACCCATGTTTCGCGGGCCCCTTTGCTGAGCTTGATGTCCATCGACTTAGCTGCACCGCACGGCTGATGTCCAGACGTGTGTGCGTCGATGCAGCAGAGCAACAGCCGCGCTATGGAATCGCACTAAGCTCAAGGCGAGCAGCGACCGAAATCGGCGATATCCTACCTCGTCCACACCGGTTCAGCGACCCAGCCGCCTGCAAAAATCCCGCAACAATGGGCTCAGATGACGGTGCGCTGGCAAGTTGTCCACACCACTACATATAGTATCGGTTGCCTCTGCTACCGCAATATCTATTTCAAAATCGATGACGGACGGCACGAATCGTCCTAGCTTTCCGGGTATGCGGCAGCCCTGCGGCAGCCGCGGCCGATTGTGGGCCACCACCTTCGCGCCGGACAACTCCAGCGTGGTGTTGAGGGACACCGAGCTTGGTTCATCGTTGAGTTCAGTTCGCGCGGTCGGGACACCTTCCTTCGCGCCTGGATAGCTCCCGAGTGTTTACCGAGAGCTCTAGGCCATCGCGTCGTTCGGGTCGGCAAAACGCCGGCGGGAAACGGTCTTTCGGGCCGTCATCGCTGGTGCGGGAAAGTGCGCCCGACGTGGAAGGAAAAGTTGGGTCGGCGTTTCACGTTTTTTCATGCGCTGCGTTGCCGGGAATGCAGGTTCCGGGGGCAAGGCGATTCAGACAAACATACGATGCGGGGGCGTATTTCGCTCACGCGTCCCGCATACCAGGGGGCATACTCTATGAAGATCACGCGGCGTTTCACCAAAGCCGGTCTCTCGCCTTACGCCTCAATCCCGTTCCGGCGCGCGACGTCCGAGATCAAGAACCCCGACGGTTCCGTCGTCTTCAGCCTCAAAGGCTTCGATGTTCCCGAGCACTTCAGTCAGGTTGCAGCTGATATCCTGGCGCAGAAATATTTCCGCAAGGCGGGCGTCGCCCGGCGACTGAAGCGTTGTGAAGAAACGCAAGTTCCGTCGTGGCTGTGGCGTTCCACTCCGGACGAAGCCGCGCTCGCAGAACTCCCGGAAGCCGAGCGCTTCGGCGGCGAATCGGACGCGCGCCAGGTCTTCGACCGTCTCGCCGGCACCTGGACCTATTGGGGCTGGAAGGGCAGCTACTTCTCGTCGGAAGACGACGCGCAAACGTTCTTCGACGAGCTTCGCTACATGCTGGCGATGCAAATGGCGGCGCCGAACTCGCCGCAGTGGTTCAACACGGGTCTGCACTGGGCTTATGGCATCGACGGGCCCGGCCAAGGTCACATGTATGTCGACTATCAGACCGGCGAACTCGTGCAGTCGAGTTCCGCCTACGAACATCCGCAGCCCCACGCCTGCTTCATCCAGTCGGTCGGTGACGATCTCGTCAACGAAGGCGGCATCATGGATCTCTGGGTCCGCGAAGCGCGGCTGTTCAAGTACGGCTCGGGCACAGGATCGAACTTCTCATCGCTGCGTGGCGCCAACGAAAGGCTCTCCGGTGGCGGACGTTCGTCAGGCCTGATGAGCTTTCTGAAGATCGGCGACCGCGCGGCGGGCGCGATCAAGTCGGGCGGCACGACGCGGCGCGCGGCGAAGATGGTCGTCGTCGATGTCGATCATCCGGATATCGAGGAATACATCACCTGGAAGGTGCGCGAGGAGCAGAAGGTTGCGGCGCTGGTGACAGGCTCCAAGATCTGCCAGAAGCGGCTCAAGGCCGTGATGAAGGCTTGCGTCAACTGCGAGGCGGAAGGCGAGGCCTGCTTCGATCCGCTGAAGAACCCGAAGCTCAAGCTTGCCATCCGCGAAGCCAAGCGCGACGGCGTTCCGCAGAACTACATCCTGCGCGTCATCCAGTTTGCGCGGCAGGGTTACAAAGACATTTCCTTCGATACCTACGATACCGACTGGGATAGCGAAGCCTACCTCACGGTCGCGGGCCAGAACTCGAACAATTCGGTGCGCGTGACGGACGAGTTCCTGAATTCCGTTTCGCAGGACAAAGACTGGAACCTGACGTCCCGCATCGGCAACAAGGTGACCAAGACGATCAAGGCGCGCGATCTCTGGGAGCAGATCGGCTTCGCGGCGTGGGCGTCGGCCGATCCCGGCATTCAGTTCCACACGACGATCAACGATTGGCACACATGCCCGCAGTCAGGTCCGATCCGCGCATCGAACCCCTGCTCGGAATACATGTTCCTCGACGATACGGCGTGCAACCTCGCATCGCTCAATCTTCTGCGCTTCCGTCGCGAGGACAAGTCGTTCGACATCGAGGCGTACGAACACGGCTGCCGGCTGTGGACCATCGTGCTCGAAATTTCCGTGCTGATGGCGCAGTTCCCGTCGCGTCGGATCGCCGAGCTCAGCTATCGCTACCGGACCTTGGGTCTTGGTTTCGCGAACATCGGCGGCCTGCTTATGTCGGCCGGCATTCCTTACGACTCCACCGAAGGCCGCGCGATCTGCGGTGCGATCTCTGCGATCATGACCGGCGTCTCCTACGCGACGAGCGCGGAGATGGCCCAAGAGCTTGGCGCCTTCCCCGGCTACGAGCCGAATGCCGACGACATGCTGCGCGTGATGCGCAATCATCGGCGCGCGGCGCATGGCGATGCCGAAGGTTATGAGAAGCTCGCGACTGTCCCGGTTCCGCTCGACCACGTCTCTCTCAAAGACCGGCGGCTTGGTGAGGCTGCCAAGCGCGCCTGGGATCGCGCGCTCGAACTCGGCGAAAATCACGGCTACCGCAACGCGCAGGCGACCGTCGTTGCGCCGACGGGCACGATCGGTCTCGTGATGGATTGCGATACGACCGGCATCGAGCCGGACTTTGCGCTCGTAAAATTCAAGAAGCTGGCTGGCGGTGGCTATTTCAAAATCATCAACCAATCGGTTCCGGAAGCGCTGCGCGGGCTCGGCTACCGTGAAAGCGAGATTGCCGAGATCGAAGCCTACGCCGTCGGGCACGCGTCGCTGGCGCAAGCTCCGGCCATCAACAGCGCGACGCTCAAGGCCAAGGGTTTCACCGATGACGCTCTGGCGAAAATCGAAAAGAGCCTGGCAACGGCATTCGACATCAAGTTCGTGTTCAACCGCTGGACGCTTGGCGACGCGTTCCTGACCGATACGCTGCGCGTTCCGGCGGAGAAGCTGAACGATCCGACGTTCGACATCTTCGCGCACCTCGGCTTCTCGAAGAAAGACGTCGAAGCCGCGAACGAGCATGTCTGCGGAGCCATGACGCTCGAAGGCGCGCCGCACTTGAAGGCCGAGCACCTGCCGGTGTTCGACTGCGCCAACCCGTGCGGGCGCAAGGGCAAGCGGTATCTCTCGGTCGAGAGCCACATCCGCATGATGGCGGCGTCGCAGCCGTTCATCTCGGGCGCGATCTCGAAGACGAT
>JAICLG010000264.1 GCA_025927515.1 Hyphomicrobium sp. | reverse complement strand
CGCGCGCGGACGAACGAGCTGCTCAAGGCGCAGAATCGGGCGGACCAGCAACGAGCGCTCGAATCGAATCGCGCGAGCCAGAAGATCGCAGCCGACGCCGCGCAAAGTTACCGACGCTATCTCAAGCAACAGCGAGATCAGATCGCCGAGGCGCGACTCAAGGCCGTACACGACCTAAAAATCGCGGATAACACTTACGAGACGGTCGAAGCGAGCGTGCAGCTCCGCGATCTGATGCGCGATAGCTCCACATCATTCGAGGCGATACAGAAGCTCGAATCACCAAGCTTCGAGCAAATTTTCAAGAACGACGAGTTGCGCAAGGAATTCGAGGATCTGACGCGCAAGCTCGACGCGCCTGCGAGCTGAAGGCTGGGTATCAAGGTCGACTTGTGCTTCTGTTTGTTTCTTGCATCGACTATGTTCCGGCCGAGGATCGGTTCGCCGATCCTATAAGCGGGCCTTTTTGAAACATGATCTTCTCCGGACGGATAACCGAGAGCGCTGCGGCGAC
Source organism: Hyphomicrobium sp. (assembly GCA_025927515.1). Lineage (GTDB taxonomy): Bacteria > Pseudomonadota > Alphaproteobacteria > Rhizobiales > Hyphomicrobiaceae > Hyphomicrobium_B. Next base: position 3,751 of record JAICLG010000264.1, on the reverse strand, counting down.
GAAGACCTTCACTGCGCTTCGCATAGAGCGCCGGGTCTTGACGACACCCTCGCGCACGATCCCGATTTCCAACATCTCGATGATCGGCGTCGGCACGCACGTACCGGCGAAGCCTACCCTCCTCTATTGGGGCCTTGCCGCGCTGTTTCTCATCATGACCTTCGGATCGATGCGCCCCGATCTCTCGTTCGGCCCGCTGGCACCGACGGGCGCGACCGTTATCCTCGGATTCCTGACGCTGCTGTTCGGTGGCTTGGCTCTGAAGCCTGAGGACAAAGCGCATTACCTGCTGATCTCGACGAACGATGGGGTGCTCACGCGCTTCACCGCACCCGACAGAGCCATTCTCGATGAAGTTCGCAGCATCCTGACGGAGAAGATCAACCGCGGCGACGAATCAATGACCTTCTCAGTCAATTTCGAGAAAGAACACATCGATAATCTCGCGACCGGAATGGGCAGCCTTCCCCCCCAGCACATGCTGAACGGTGCCGGCCATGGTTCAGCACCTGCGAACTCCGGCGCAGTGGATCGCAACGGGGTGCAAACGGGCGTTCCGAGAACCCGGCCTCCCCCGGCCGAAGCACAGTACGCTTCGCCGCGTCCGTCGCGCCCGCAAACAGCCCTTGCCCCGGCGCAGAATGCCATTACGACGGCCGACGCCTTCGTCGACTACAGCCCGGTTCTTTCAGCGATCGTCGATATGCATCGCTTCTATGCCCGCCAGCCCAACACGCAGCACCTCGAACAGCGCCTGTCGGAACTTGAACTGCTGATGCGCGCCGGCACGCCGACAGTCACGCAGAAGGCCCGCCTGCGCGAGCTTTCGAGCGACATGTCGCAAATTCTCCAAGCCTATCCGCAGGCCGTGGAGCTGTTCGATCATATTGGCAGCCTGGCTCCCGGCGGGCAGCGTTAGCTTCGGCGTAGGCGGCTTCATTGGTCCCGCCGTCCGGCACCTGTCCGCGAAGTTGGTTGCACTTGTCGCAGCCTTGGCGACTCTCAGGGCATCGCCAAAGTCCCCCCGGCATCGCGACTATTGAGTAACAGGGCGGGCGAGACCTGATGCTCCGTGCCCGGCGTTTGTTGAACGTTCATATTGGGGTCCGTAAAAGCCGCGCACGGACCCCGAAAAGACGCAGGAATCCATGCGGCAAGTCTCTGTATTCGCTCTCGCCCTCGCGGCGCTTCTGACCACCGGCGCGATTTCCCCGCTTTATGCCGAGATAGAGCCCGGCGGGGTCGTCAAGGCCGATGCTTGCGCCAGCGACCCGAAGCTGCTCGGCGTGTCGCGCGTCGTCGAAGTGGATACGGCCGGCGGGGCCGACATCGGCGGTGATCGAAAAAACGCTCAGCATTTCCTCAACGACGGCGAAGTCGTGCTGACGTTCGACGACGGTCCATCAAGAGCCGACACGAAGGCCATTTTGAAAGCGCTTGCCGACCAGTGCACCAAGGCAACCTTCTTCATGGTGGGCCAGATGGCGCTCGCGGATCCGCAAATGGTGCGTGAGGTGGCGGCCAGCGGCAATACTATCGGCACCCACACCTGGTCGCACAAAAACCTGCGATTCGCCAAAGCCGACGCAATGCACCAGCAGATCGAAAGCGCGGTATCGACGGTTTCGAAAGCTAACGGTGCGCCGATCGCGCCGCTTTTCCGTTTTCCGTATCTCAGTTCGAGCCGGACGGCCGACGATTATCTAAAAAGCCGAAGCATCGGCGCTGTCTGGGTCGACGTCGATTCGAAGGACTACATGACGCGCGATCCGGATGTGGTCAGGAAACGCATTCTCGCGGAGCTCGCCAAGGCGAAGAAGGGCATCATTCTGATGCACGATATTCACGCCTGGACCGCCAAGATGCTGCCCGACCTGCTGACGGAACTGCACGACAAAGGCTTCAAAGTCGTGCACATGGTCCCGAAAGCGCAGATCCAGACGATTGCGTCGTACGATGCCGCGGCAGAAAAGGCGATTGCCGCCAAGACGGCCGCACGTGCCGCCAATCCAATGGCCTCGCGCGCACTGGTTTGGTCGATGACGCCCGCACCGGCAACGAAGCACCGGGCCTCGAAGCTCTCCAGGAAGCTTCGCGCCAAGGGCTCGATCGTTGCGGGATCAGCCGCGTTCGCCGCCGGGTCGGCTAAGGCGCAGAAGAACAGCAAAGTGAAGAGCGAAGACCCGCCCTGGCAATTCAACGTTTTTAATTAAAACGCGCTGCACGCCTGCTCCACGTCCGGAGTTCGATTGCTCCGCTGCACCTCACAACCCGGCATCGATTAGCTAAGTGAGCGACCAGCCGCTAAGATGCGGTGCCGACGAGAAGCAGGAGTTCGAAGCGACGCAGGAGGACAGCTATGGCGCCCCGGATTGAGATCAAGCGCGTTTACGAAAAGCCGTCGCGGACGGACGGGGTGCGAATACTCGTCGACAGGCTGTGGCCACGTGGGCTCAAGAAGGAAGAGGCCACTCTCGACCATTGGGCCAAAGATCTGGCGCCGAGTTCCGAATTGCGCAAATGGTTCGACCACAAGCCGGAGCGCTTCGAGGAATTCGCGCGGCGCTACCGGGACGAATTGAAACATAATCCCGCCGTCGAGACGGCTCGCTCATACGCGAAGCACGGCCACGTGACGCTGCTCTATGCAGCTCACGATCCGGCGTGCAATCAGGCGGTGGTGCTGGCCGATTACCTGCGCAAGGCCTGGGCCGCCTGATCCGCCCCGGGCGGAAGGATCGCGCCATCGGCGATGCCTGTCCGGAACGATCCAAACGACCCGTTCAGGTCCAAAAAATGGTGCGGTTGAAAGGACTCGAACCTTCACGCCGTTTCCAGCGCTACCACCTCAAGGTAGTGCGTCTACCAATTCCGCCACAACCGCATGCCGAAGATTTTGGACCCGGCAACCGCGAATATCGGGACCACCGAAGCGATCCATTCGCGAAGACGCCGACGTAACAGAGCGGTCCTGGGAACGCAAGCGGCAGATTTGACTGGGGTTCTTTTCCAGGCGCGGTGCCTGCCGAGGCAAGGTGAAGCATACCAGCGATACGCAGCGCTAAGGGCAGCGTAGGGCGGAGATCTCGTGCTCCGGGGTGGCGATCGTCCGCCGCCTGACATAAATTCAAATGATGCTTTCTGGCGATTCTATCGCTGGCGCGGGTTCAGCGCGCCCGGTCGATTGGGCTATCAGCGATCGCCCTGTCGAATATCCGTTTGCGTTAGATGTCATGCAAAGACGCGCAGCGGGGATCCGCGACAACCAATCTCCAGAGCTCATCTGGCTCCTGGAGCACCCGCCTCTTTATACCGGTGGCACGGGAGCCAAGGATGGCGATCTCCTCGACGGCTCGACTTTCCCGATCTATCGCACCGGCCGCGGCGGACAATTCACCTATCATGGGCCCGGCCAGAGGGTCGTCTACGTCATGCTCGACCTCAAAGCGCGCGGCTTCGACGTCCGCGCCTTTGTCATGCGTCTCGAGCACTGGATCATTGGAACGCTCGCGGACTTCAATATCGTGGGCGAAGCGCGGCGCGATCGTGTCGGCATATGGGTCAAACGGCCGTCGCGCGACGGAACGGTCGAAGAAAAAATCGCGGCGCTCGGACTGCGCATCAGCCGCGGGGTCTCAAGTCACGGGCTGAGTCTCAACGTCGACCCGGACCTCTCCCATTATGAGGGAATCGTTCCATGCGGGATTCGGGATTATGGGGTGACGAGCTTTGCCGATCTCGGACTGCCCGT
>JAICLG010000058.1 GCA_025927515.1 Hyphomicrobium sp. | reverse complement strand
GCGGCGTGCGCGCTGCGTATCGGGTTTGAGCTTCGGCATTCGCCGCGGACCTCGAGCGAGGGGAAATTAAAAGAATATCGGTTCTGTTTGTCGGATGATTGCGGTGGCGTCAAGGCGAATGATTGTTCGTTTTGAATCAAAAGGCAGGTCTATGCGGCTCTCGGGAACCGTGCACGTGGGACATAATTATTTGATATTGTGTAATTTTTTCCGATTAGCGGGCCTCAGCAACACAAAGCGGCATCAGAAGTATTGGCCCGCGCCGACAATTCTCGAAGTGGCCGTTTGTAGGCAACTGTTCTTGCGGCCGGCACAGCAGTTCAACCTGACGGCCTAGAATTGGAAGAGCACATTGAGGGTACCGTAGGGCGAAACGTCGACAGCGTCCCATCGATCGACGCGGCCGGACAGGCCACCTGCGAGAGAGACTTCGCCCCCTGTCCATTCGTACCGCACGAAGGCGCCCGCCCGGCCATTCCATTCGCCTTCGCCCGTTTCGACGTTCTTATCGTAACGAAGCTCTGGACCGATGGAGATTTGCGGCTTGATTCTCCACCCTGCGCGCCATCGCGACGATGACTCATTGCGCGCTGTGGCATAGCTGAGATCCAGCGACGTCCACGTGTCATCACTCAAGTTGAGCCAAAATTCTAGCGCGCCCTTCACGCCGTAGTCGGTTCCATCGTCGTGATCCCCGGGGTCGCTCACCATATGGCGCTCGTTCGACATCGAAGCGCCCGCGAACGCTTTTGCAGTCAACGCACCGAGCCGCAGATAATATCCGACCAGCACTTCCGCATACGTGCGGTTGACTTTGTAACGTTGAGCTTTGCGATCATCCTCAGTGCATGCGTCGTTCTTCGTCGCATCACCACACGCAGGCCGTGGCGCAAAGCCATCGTAGCTGTACTGGCCATAACCACCGCCGACCCGTACCCGCCAGCCGTCGCTATAGATGTCACGGCTTACCGGAGCCACTGTCATGCCCGAATAAAACAGCCACTGGTCATGCGCAGCATCAACGCCAGTCCATACTTCGCGCCAGCCAAAGTTAGGCTGACTTTCGACCCCTGGCTGGCTGATGGACTGTCCGTATGCTTGGTGAGAAAAAACCAATAGCAACGTCGTGGCGATAATTTCGCTCACGAACGCAACAGAACGCCTTGGCTGCTTACCCCCCGCACGCGGCCACATTTACAAACTCAGGAACTACGACATACGAAATTCACTGAATTGACTATAACTCCGATGACGTACACGGACGGTCAACCTGAACAAAGCGTGTCCGGGAGTAGGCGAAGCAAAGAAAATTCTGCCGACGAGCCTGAAAATTTTCTTGAAGCGCAACTTGTCGTCATTGCCTTCAGCGAGTGGCCCCCTAAATGTCCCAGGAGCTTGCCGAGCTTATCTGGCGGGCCTGCACGTAGCTGTGAGATGCGGCTGCGATGCCGTCGTGTTAAAGGAATGAGTTGGCGAGTGCTCTACCAGGGCCTCGCTATAAAAATTGCAAGCCAGCTAATGGCTGCGAAGTAATTTGTGTCTGGGAGGACGCAACAATGGCGTATGTTGCGGAGCATGCTCCGAGGAATATTTCACCGTACTATTCTTTCTTTCAGGCTCTGTTCGATACGGTCGATACCGTTTCGTTTTATTGGCAGCCTTTGCTTCGGGCGGTGGGAAGCAGCCAATTGGAGATAGCGGGCCTTCAGGCTCGTCAGGCTGAGGCCATAGTTCATTGGACCCATCAGATGATGAGGCTTGGACCTCCGATGGACATAGCCGACGCTAATGCCCGCCTTTGGCAGACGATGCTTGGAAATTGCGTAGACGCTGCTCCGCGCGTTGCGGCGGCGGCGAGCACGGCGACCCAATCCGTCGTCGCTCCTATTACCGTTCCATTTCCTGAGGCGTATTCTCGCGACACACTCATTCTTCTGGATCGGACCCGGGACGACAGCGGCGACTCTGAATTCGAACGTCGCGTTGCCTGAGACTGCCGCGGCGTTCGAGTGCGCGCCGCATCAAAGACACCATACCTGATCTCGGCCGTCATCGAAGCTTTTGCGACGATGGCGGTCGGTCGCGCCTATTACTTGAGATCCTTCAACGCGTCGGCGAAGCCTTTCAAGGAAATCGGTATGCCGATGCCGGCTTCCTCGGTCTGGAAGATGATGAAGATCGCGGTCTTGCCCGTCTCCAGCCGTTGGATGAGTGGGTCGTCGACGACGACCTGCGCGTAGCACGCGAAACTGTGACAACGCAGGAAAGGCGCATGACCCACGTCCTTGTCATCTATTTTGAGCCCGAGGCCGGGAGGCAGCAGAACGCCGAGCGGAGCAAACACCCGAAGCACGCGCGTGCCGTTTGAGAATTTCTGAAAATAGACCGTGAGCCCGATATTGTTCTTGTCTTCCGCAGTGACGCTTTGCACGAGGGCGCAGACGGGATTCTTCGATCCAGGCGGCGGATCTTTGCACACGACTTGCCAATCGCCGTGTTGCGACTTGACGGTACCTTCCGGAGCGTCGACGGCAAAGGCCGAGTGGGACGTAGGGATGGCCAGCAGCACTTGTGCAAGTGCGAAGATGATTGCACCCCCGGCACCTCTCCGGGTTCCCCAAATCCGGCGCGAATGCACGGCGCGATTCCGGAAACGTCGTATGTAAGCTGGCAAGAGGATGTCCTTGCTTTCGCGGGCCGGGCGCCCCATTGAGCTATCGTTCGAACGAGACGTCGCTACGTCATCCATGAATTCGGCCGAATTCTGTTCCTGGAGACAAACAGCGCCCCTCCGTACAGGAACTGATTCGCAGAAGGTTGTGCGCGCTTTCGCGAATAAATGACGCACAAACTTGACTTGAGTCTTTCGAACCGCTTGTGCTCTTTATCAACCTGCCTTAGCAGATGTCGGAGCTGTTTGACGCATCGTCGAAGGCGCTTCCCGGTCGGGAAACCGGGCAATAATCAAATGGGGACGGTGCGCGGAATTCAGCGTATCGGGGAAATGGGAGACTGTTGGATCGGCAAGCGGCCGGCCCAACAAACCGGGAGCGAAGGAATGTCTAAGAGGATGTTTGGCGCGGCCGCCATTCTGGCGATCGCTTGCCTGGCGGCGACGTTTGGCGGATTGACCCCCGCGTTCGCTGGCCTTGGGCAGCCCACTGATGGTGAGCTTGGTCTTCAGCTCTCGGCATCTCCCATCATGGACCAGATCACCAGCCTGTATGACATCGTCAATACGGTGCTCATCATCGTCGTTCTTTTCGTTCTCACGCTGATGGTCTGGGTGATGTACCGCTTCAGCGAGAAGAAAAACCCCGTACCCTCCCGCACGACCCACAATACGATGCTCGAAGTGGCATGGACGATCGTGCCGATCCTGATCCTGGTCAGCATCGCTATTCCCTCATTTCATCTGCTCTTCAACCAGTACGCATTTCCTAAGCCGGATGTGACCATCAAGGTAACCGGCAACGCCTGGTTCTGGGAGAACGAGTATCTGGACGACAAGGTGACGGTCACGTCCAACATGGTCAACGACGAGGACGTGCTGCGCGCTAAGATCGGCGACGACGCATTCGACAAGAAATACGGCTCGCTGGAAGGTACAGCCCTTACAGAGGCCTTGTATAAGGACTCTCTGCCGGTTTGGTCCGAGGACCACAAATTGCGCCGCCTTGAGGTCGATCAGCAAATCGCCGTTCCGATCAATAAGGTCGTCGACGTGCTCGTGACGTCAAACGACGTCATCCACTCTTGGACGGTTCCATCGTTCGGCGTGAAAATGCAGGCCGTTCCCGGGCGCACCTCGGCGGTATGGTTCAAGGCCACGAAGCTTGGAACGTTCCGCGGGCAGTGCTCGGTCCTTTGCGGCAAGCTGCACTCGGCAATGCCGATCGTCGTTCGCGTCGTCGATCAGCCTGTCTATGACGCCTGGATGGCGGCGCTGAAAGCCAAGGACAGGAAGAAGGCGCAGAAGATACTGGATGACGATGCAGCTGCCCACGCCAACCAGTCTGTTGCGGCGGCGGAATAGCAAGGCTTGTGCCGACCGGCGGCCTCTACACCCGCCGCGTCAGGCGTAGAAACACAATCGAAGAAACATTCGAGACAAGGGCTCTAGGATAATGGCAAGCACAGCATACGGAGTGGGCGACAGTCACGACCATGCGCCTGGTTTTTTTAGACGCTGGTTCTGTTCGACGAACCACAAGGACATCGGCACGATGTACTTGTTGTTCGCCATTTTCGCGGGCTGCATCGGTGTCTTCTTATCGGTGATGATGCGCTTGGAGCTCGAAGAGCCCGGCCTTCAGTACTTCGCCAATCCCGGCGTCTACAACGTCTTCGTCAGCGGACATGGCATGGTCATGATCTTCTTCATGGTCATGCCGGCGATGATCGGCGGCTTTGGCAACTGGTTCGTGCCGCTGATGATCGGCGCGCCGGATATGGCTTTCCCGCGGATGAACAATATCAGCTTCTGGCTTCTGCCGGCGGCGTTCGCGCTGTTTCTGCTCTCGATGTTCGTTCCCGGAACGGCCGACGCAGATGGTGCTGGTGCCGGCTGGATCTTGGTCGCTCCGCTGTCGAGCAAGATTGGCCATCCCGGTCCGGCGGTTGATTTCGCGATCTTGGCCGTTCACCTGGCCGGTGCGTCGTCGATCCTCGGCGCGATCAACTTCATCACGACCATCTTCAACATGCGCGCACCCGGCATGACGCTGCACAAGATGCCGCTCTTTGCCTGGTCGGTTTTGGTAACGGCGTTCCTGCTGCTTCTGTCGCTGCCGGTGCTTGCTGGTGCTATCACCATGCTGCTGACGGATCGCAACTTCGGTACGACCTTCTATGATCCTGCTGGCGGCGGTGATCCGTTGCTTTACGCGCACTTGTTCTGGTTCTTCGGTCACCCTGAAGTCTACATTCTCATTCTGCCGGGCTTCGGAATGATCAGCCACATCGTTTCGACGTTCTCGCGGAAGCCGATCTTCGGTTATCTCGGAATGGCGTACGCGATGGTTGCCATTGGCTTGGTCGGTTTCGTTGTGTGGGCTCACCACATGTACACGGCCGGTCTGAGCGTCGACACCCAGGCCTACTTCATGTTCGCGACGATGGTCATCGCCGTGCCGACGGGCGTGAAGATCTTTTCCTGGATCGCGACGATGTGGGGCGGTTCGATTCAGTTCCGCGTTCCGATGCTCTGGGCGCTCGGGTTCATCTTCCTGTTCACCATTGGCGGTGTGACGGGTGTGATGTGCGCCAACGCGGGCGTCGACCGGTCGCTTCACAATACCTATTACGTCGTGGCGCACTTCCACTACGTGCTGTCGCTCGGCGCTGTCTTCTCGATCTTTGCGGGCTGGTACTACTGGTTCCCGAAAATGTCGGGCTACATGTACAACGAGTTCCTCGGCAAACTGCACTTCTGGCTGACGTTTATCGGCGCGAACATCCTGTTCTTCCCGCAGCACTTCCTCGGTCTCGCCGGAATGCCGCGTCACTACGCCGATTATCCCGAAGCCTTCGCTTTCTGGAACCGGATCTCCTCGTACGGGTCGTACATTACGACCGCTGGCCTCTTCGTGTTCCTGATCGCGATGTTCTACGCCTACTTCATCCGCAAGGAGAAAGCGGCGAGCAACCCGTGGGGCGTTGGTGCCACGACGCTTGAATGGACACTTCCGTCTCCGCCGGCGTTCCACTCTTATGAAACGTTGCCGCGAATTGCGGCCACCGATCGCCACTGATCGGTTCGGCAACTGAACTAAGCGGCGGGCGGCACAGAGCAGCCCGCCGCTACTGCAAAAACGACGATGCGAATTCGATTGGTGCAGGCGACATACCGGTAATGACCGTCCAAAGTGAAATTGGCCAGGACGAACTGGTCCTGGAGCCAAGCGTCGGCGATTTCATCCAATTGATGAAGCCGCGCGTTATGGCATTGGTCGTCTTCACGGCCTTAGCTGCAATGCTGGCTGCTCCGGGTTCTATCAATCCCATTCTCGGAACGATCGGGATCATCTCGATCGCGATTGGTGCTGGTGCGTCAGGCGCACTTAATATGTGGTACGACGCAGACATCGACGCGCGGATGGCGCGCACGGCGGCGCGTCCCTTACCGCGTGGCCGTGTCACGGCCGACGAGGCCCTGAGCTTCGGCGGCGTTCTGTCGGTTGGCTCCGTCGTGACGCTCGGAGCGCTCGTCAACTGGACAGCCGGTGCATTGCTGGCATTGACGATTGCCTTCTATATCTTCGTTTATACGATGTGGCTGAAGCGTCGGACGCCGCAGAACATCGTCATCGGTGGCGCGGCAGGTGCATTCCCGCCGATGATCGGCTGGGCGGTCGTAACCGGCGACATCAGCATGCAGAGTCTGCTGCTGTTCCTGATCATCTTCATGTGGACGCCTCCGCATTTCTGGGCTTTGGCGCTGTATCGTTGCCGGGACTATGAGCGCGTCGGCGTTCCTATGCTCCCTGTCGTCGCTGGCCCCCAAGAAACGCGACGGCAAATTCTGATCTATTCGATTCTGCTCGTCCCTCTGGCTGTCGTGCCGTACTTTGTAGGGCTGGGCGGCTTGGCATATCTCGCTTTGTCGATCGCCCTCGGAGCGGTGTTCCTTTCGCTTGCGATCCGTGTCTACCTCACGACCGAAGGTCGCGAGGCTGATGCTGCCGCGCGCCGGTTGTTCTTGTTCTCGATCCTTTATCTTTACGGGCTGTTCGCCACGCTCTTCGTGGAAGCGCTTATTCACCGGCTGATGGCTTGAGGCATGACGCGATGAGCGGCGAACACGAAAAAACGAAGTCAGATCTCGCGGCCGAGAAGATTCGCCGGCGGCGGTCGATCGCAATCGCGGTGACACTCGGATTTATGGTTCTCGCATTCTACGTCGCAACGTTCGTCCGTTTCAGCGGGCACTTGGCAAACGGCGTGCTTTAGAGGCGGAAGGCTCGAAAACATGCAGCCTAATGACGAGAATTCCGACAGGGCGTCCGGCAACAACCGGCGAGTGGTGGTCATTTGCCTGGCGGCACTCGCCGTTATGGGCTCAATTACCGCTTATTCCCCCACGCTTTATCGCATGTTTTGCAGCGTCACCGGATACGGTGGCACGACGGGGCGCGCAACCGGCAACGTCAGCAAGGTCTTGGATCGCACCATAACCGTGCGTTTCGATGGCAGCGTCGCTCAGAACCTGCCTTGGAAGTTCGAGCCCGAAGTCAACAAGATGGACGTCAAGGTAGGTGAGACGGCGTTGACGTTTTTCCGCGCGACAAACATGTCGGATAAGCCGGTCACGGGGCAAGCGGCCTACAACGTCACGCCCGAGGCTTTGGGCGTGTATTTCAAGAAGATTGCTTGTTTCTGCTTCAACGAACAGACGCTCAAACCTCATCAGACCGTCGAGATGCCGGTGACATTCTTCGTCGATCCGAAGATGGCGGACGATCCCGACACGAAGATCCTGACGGATGTGACGTTGTCGTATATCTTTTATCCCGTCACGAAAGCGGCGGCCGATAATTCATCTCAAACGCCGAAGTTGGGTGGATAGGAACTAGAAGTCACGGGCTGCAGACACAATCGAGCTTAACAAAAGAAACGGGATCGGAGCTTGGCCTGCCGGGCATGAGTGCCCAAGCAGGATCAGGGTTCGATCTGGGAGAACGAACGGGGACGACGGAGATCGAAATGGCAGACACGCATGTGAAGCATCATGATTATCATCTGGTGAACCCAAGCCCCTGGCCGCTTTTGGCGTCCGCCGCGGCGCTGGTGACTGCCATCGGTGCAATTGCCTGGATGCGCACCCACGTTGACGGCGAAGGCGTGTTCGGCATCAAGGGGCCGTACCTGTTCGCGATCGGTATGGTTGCGTTGATTGCCTGCGCCTGGTCCTGGTGGCTCGACGTGATCCGGGAAGCCGACGCAGGCGAGCAGACCCCTGTCGTGCAGCTTCACCTGCGCTACGGCATGATTATGTTCATCGCCTCCGAGGTGATGTTCTTCGTTGCGTGGTTCTGGGCCTATTTCGACAACGCCTTGTTTCCCGCCGACGTGCACCATCTTATGAACAATGCGGGTCATCTCGTTGGCTTGACCACCCGCAACGAACTCTATGGCGGTCACTGGCCGCCGGCAGCCGCCGAAACGGCAGCCACCATACCCGGCTATTTCAAGCATACGTTCAATCCGTGGGGCCTGCCCCTGGTCAACACGCTCATTCTGTTGACATCGGGCTGCACGGTGACGTGGGCGCACCATTCTCTTCTGAAGAACGATCGCCGCGGCTTGGTTATCGGTCTCATCCTCACCGTTTTGCTTGGCCTGACGTTCACGGCCTGCCAGGCGATGGAGTACAGCGAGGCGGGCTTTAGCTACGCTGGCCACACCTATGGCGCGACGTTCTTCATGGCGACCGGCTTCCACGGCGCGCATGTGATCATTGGTACGATCTTCCTGATCGTGTGCCTTGTCCGCGCGCTGCGGGGAGCATTTACGCCGCAGCAGCACTTCGGGTTCGAAGCCGCCGCCTGGTACTGGCACTTCGTTGACGTGGTGTGGCTGTTCCTCTTCGCCTGCATCTATGTTTGGGGCGCGGGGCCGCTTGCACCGGGCGCCGAATAGTCCGGCATGTTGCAGCTGGAATAAAGCTCAGAATATAGCGAGAGGCGGCCTCAGGTCGCCTCTCCTGTTTTCGAGAGACGTTTGAATTGATCTCCCGTGCGCGATGCGCAATTTTCGTTCGCGGTACCGCTAATGAAAGTCAGGCAACGTGCCGAGTGCAATCTTACCTGTCTCGCCGCTCGTAGCAGGATTGAAGTGCCGTTGTCCCCGTTGCGGACAAGGCAGGCTCTTTTCCGGTCCTCTTAACCTGCGTGAGCGGTGTGACCAGTGCGGCCTCGGCTACGCGTTTGTGGACACCGGCGATGGGCCCGCCGTCTTCGCGATCTTTATTCTCGGGTTCCTGTGTCTCGGCGGCGCACTGATCGCCGAGTTCAAATTCGGCGTCCCCTGGTGGGTACATGTGTTGCTCTGGGGCGTTCTTACGCCAATCTTTGCCGTTTTCCTTTTGCGCTTCCTGAAAGCGACCCTGATCGCTCTGCAGTTCAAGAACAAGGCCGAGGAAGGTCGCCTCGCCAAGGAGTAAAGATGCTTGCACGCTGGCGCGCCGCTGGTCTCGTCGTCCCCTCCCTTTTGACCCTCGCCTTGCTTCCGATCCTCATCGGACTTGGCAATTGGCAATGGCATCGCAAGGCATGGAAGGAAGATCTGATCGCAAAGATCGAGTCGAGGCGGACGGCCGAACCCGTTTCCTATCCGGCCGCGCTCGCGCGGTACGTGAAAAATGGTGACGTCGAATATCTCCATGTCCGTGTCACCGGCACATTTGATTATGGCCGTGAATACCACCTCTACGCGCCGACGACTGCGTCTCAAGGCTGGGACATCTACACCCTGCTGAAGCCGGCCGGCGGACTGCCCGCCGTATTCGTCAATCGCGGCTGGGTTCCCGACGAGTTCAAAGATCCCTCAAAGCGAGCCGGAGGCCAGATCGCGGGACCTGTGACCATTACTGGGCTCATCCGCCTTCCCGAACACCGGGGATGGTTCACGCCCACCAATAATTATGCCGCAAACCGGTGGTTCTGGCGCGATCTCGATGCCATGCAGTGGGGAGCGCAAGGACCGCCGTCGGCCTCGCAGTTCTCTGCCGAAAAGCAACATGCTTATGCGCCCTTCTCGATCGATGCCGACGCGTCCCCGCCCAATCCCGGCGGTTGGCCAAGGGGCGGCACCACGCAGATCAACATCCCCAACAATCACCTTCAGTACGTTGTCACTTGGTACGGCCTGGCGCTGACCCTGATCGGCGTCTTCGGGGTCTTTGCTTCCCAGCGTCTCAAGGAAACAGAAGATCAAGATCCATCGTTAAAACCTTGAACGCCTGGCGAAATGGACCAGCATGCCGCAGTACACGGCTTGTTCCGGACCATCCTGGCCACTAGGTTGGCATCGCTTGTGAATTCGTCAGCAGTGAGATTGTGACTTTGAAGTACATTTCTACGCGAGGCGGAGCGGATGCGCTCGGGTTCGAAGACGTTTTATTAGCCGGCTTGGCGCGCGACGGCGGACTTTATGTTCCTGAAACTTGGCCGGTATTGAACGCCGGCACGATCGCGTCCTTCGCGACGAAGTCTTTCGTCGAGATTGCGGTCGACGTCATTCATCCGTTCACCGGCGACGAGATCTCCCGCGATGAGCTGCGCCGCATGGCAACTGAGGCTTATGCGACCTTCGACACGCCTGAAGTCACGCCCCTCGTCAGGATCAAGCCCGGCCTGACGATCCTGGAGCTGTTCCACGGTCCAACGCTCGCGTTTAAAGACGTTGCAATGCAACTCTTGGCGCGGCTGCTCGACCATGTGCTCGAGAAGCGAAATGCACGCGCTACGATTGTCGGGGCGACGTCGGGCGATACCGGCGGAGCAGCAATAGAAGCGTTCCGGTCTTCGAAGCGCGTCGATGTTGTCATCCTCTTTCCCGATGGACGCGTTTCCGACGTGCAACGGCGGATGATGACGACGCCGAAAGAGCAGAACGTGCACGCGGTCGCGATCGGCGGGACGTTCGACGATTGCCAATCGCTCGTCAAAGCCATGTTCAACGATCATGCCTTCCGCGATCGCGTTGAACTCTCCGGCGTCAACTCGATCAATTGGGCACGCATCGTCGCGCAGGTCACGTATTATTTCTGGGCCGCATCTCGGATAGATGCAAAAACACCGTTGTCGTTCGCGGTGCCAACCGGCAATTTCGGTGACATCTTTGCGGGCTACGTCGCAAAGCGCATCGGGCTTCCTGTCGATAAGCTCATCATCGCGTCGAACGAAAATGACATTCTTCCGCGCGCTGTCGCGACCGGCGTCTATGCCATCAAAGATGTCGTCGCAACGACGTCACCGTCGATGGACATTCAGATTTCCTCGAATTTTGAGCGCTATCTGTTTGAGGCATCCGGCCGAGATGCGGATTTTGTTCGCAGCGCGATGGCGTCCCTGATCGCGACGGGACGTTTCGATCTCGGCCCCGCTTGGCCGCAGCTTCAGTCCGATTTTGCAGCCGTATCAGCGTCAGAAGACGACGTGGCGAAATCGATAAAACGTACGAAAGCAGAGCACGGCTACGTTCTCGACCCACACACAGCCTGCGCGTTCGTTGCTGCAGAACGAGAGGCGACCGCAGGAGGAACCATCGTCCTTTCGACCGCTCATCCTGCGAAGTTTCCGGATGCCATCGAGGCGATTACCGGCGCGCGACCGGCATTGCCGGCGCATCTCGCTTATATCATGACCGAGCCGGAAAGAATTGAGACCCTGCCCAACATGCTGTCTGTCGTCCAGGATTTCGTCCTGAAGAAATGCCGCGCCGCAACAGGGACATCCCCATGACAACCGAGTTGACGACGCTTGCGAACGGCATCCGCGTTGCAACGCACCGGATGCCGAATCTCGAGACGGTTTCTCTCGGCGTCTGGGTTGCCGTCGGATCCCGCCACGAGCGCGACGACCAGCATGGGCTCTCGCATTTTCTTGAACATATGGCCTTCAAAGGGACGACGACGCGCTCGGCCCGCATGATCGCCGAGGAAATCGAAGGCGTTGGTGGCGATCTCAATGCGTCGACCGGCCTTGACACGACGGCCTACTATGCGCGCGTGCTCGCGGGCGACGAGGGTGTCGCGCTCGGACTGATCGCCGATATTCTCCTCAACTCGAAATTCGCGGCCGAGGACTTGGATCGGGAACGAGTCGTTATCCAGCAGGAAATCGCATCGACCGACGATAGCCCCGACGACATCATCTTCGATTTGATGCAAAGCGCCGCTTTTCCCGAGCAGGCGATCGGTCGGCCCATCCTGGGAACCAAGACGAGTGTCGGGCGATTTCGTGCAGCCGATCTCAACGCTTATCTCGCTGAGCATTATCTCCCTGATGCCATTGTTGTTTCGGCCGCCGGCGCCGTCCACCATCAGGAGATCGTCCGCCACGCTGAAGCCCTATTCGGAAGGCTCACTCGGCGCAGTCGTGGAACTGAATCGCAAGCGCGTTATCGGGGTGGGTTTGCGGCGTCGGCCAAGGCGTTCGAGCAGAGCCATGTTCTGATCGGATTGCCGGCACCGTCCTATTCGGACCCCGCTTTCTATACGGCGCAAGTCTTTTCCGGCTTGTTCGGTGGCGGGATGTCGTCCCGCTTGTTTCAGGAGATCCGCGAGGATCGAGGGCTGTGCTACTCGATCTACTCGACAGTTTGGGGGGTAAAAGACACCGGAATGCTGGCCGTGCACGCCGCAACGGGACCTGAAATGGTCGAAGAACTCTCTGCCGTGGTAGCTCAGGAGCTTGCCGCGATTGCGGAGTCTGGACCGACGGATGCCGAATTGTTGCGCGCCAAGGCACAACTCAAGGCCGGGCTCCTGATGGCGCTCGAAAGCTGTTCTGTAAATGCTGAGCAGATGGCACGACAACTGCTCGCGCACGGCCGTCTCGTCACCATGACGGAATTGATCGACGAGGTGGAAAGCGTCGACAGCAACAGGATCAAGGCCTTTGCCGACGGTCTCCGGAATGAGGTCGCGTCGGTGGCGGTTATTGGCTCGGGCAAAAAATCGTCCGCACAGGCATCGCGGGTCGCGGCCCTCTTCGCCCCCATTGGAACCGGTGGTATGATCGCCCAGGGATCAAGGTAAGGACGCCGTGGCTTTTCTTCGCTCAACCCGTCCAGAAGAAGACTTCGACGTCATCCGTGGCCGCACCGTGATATTGCGCCAGCCGGTCGCCAGTGACTACGCGGAGTGGGCGGAACTCAGGGCTCTCAGCCGCGCCCATCTGACCCCTTGGGAGCCAGCTTGGGCTCCCGATGATCTTTCGCACAGCATGTATCGTCGGCGATTGCGCGCCTACGCAAAAGATATTCGCGACGGTGCTTGTTACCCTTATTTCATTTTCGATAGCTCGGCGGGTGCGCTCGTCGGCGGCGCGACTCTGTCGAACATACGCCGGGGTTCGTCGCAAGCGGCGTCGTTGGGATATTGGATGGGTGCTCCCTATGCAGGGCGCGGCTACATGCGTGATGCGGTTGCCACGCTTCTACCCGTCGCCTTCGGGCCGCTGCGGCTGCACCGCATCGAAGCCGCGACCATGCTGACCAACGCCGCCTCCATCCGCGTACTCGAATCCTGCGGTTTCGAACGTGAAGGTCTTGCCCGCTCATACCTCAAGATCAACGGCCGGTGGGAAGATCATCTGCTGTACGCGCGCGTCAACGGGAGGCCTCTCTCTGCTGTCTCACGTCAAAGCGGAGAGTGTTGATGTTCTTAGGGGGGTGGGGGACAG
>JAICLG010000213.1 GCA_025927515.1 Hyphomicrobium sp. | reverse complement strand
CGTTCTGGCGCAGGCCGAGCGCGAAGATCGGCGCAACCACGCCATGTCGAATCTCGTCTCGACGGAGAACGTCGAGCGGGGCCATGCGCGTGTCGAGGAATTGAAGGCGGCGCTGGCGAAGGCGATTGCGGCAAGGGATCTGGCGAAGCTCAACCTCGAGCGTACGGCGGTGCGTGCCCCGGTCGACGGTTACATCTCCAACATGACCCTGCAGGCCGGCATTTATTTGCAGCGCGGCGCAACGGTCTCAGCGCTCGTCTATAAGCAGTCGACGCGCATCGAAGGGTATTTCGAGGAAACCAAGATACCGGCGATTCATATTGGTGATCCGGTCATCGCCCATATCATGGGTGTTGCCAATCCGATTCGCGGTCACGTCGAGAGCATTTCTGCGGGCGTTGCCGATCGTGAGCGGAGCGACGACGGGCCGGCCCTGGCAAACGTCAACCCGTCCTTTACTTGGGTGCGTCTTGCGCAACGCATTCCGGTACGAATCGCGATAGATGCGGTACCAGAAGGTGTGCGCTTGATCGTCGGACAGACGACGACGGTCGAGGTGTTACCGCGTCCTGGTGAAATTACCGTGCATCGGAGCTTTCCCTGGTGAAGGCGCGCCACTTCTTCGTGTTGGGAGCGATCTTGCTCACGGGCTGTACCCCGGTCGGGCCGGATTACCACCTGCCGGAGCAGTCATTATTCAATGCGCCAGCGGCTCAGGGTAGTTTTGTCTCGCGGCAGACTGCAACGAATAGCGGGCCTTCCGACAGCCAGTGGTGGCAGCTCTATAATGATTCGAGCCTGACGGGCTTCGTGCAAGAGGCCTTTGTGGCCAATACCGATCTGCGCATCGCCGTGGCGAACCTGGAACGCAGCCAAGCCCTCTTTGCGTTGGCGCAGACAGGGCGACAGATAAACGGCGTGGCCAATTTCGATACGAGCTATGTACAACAATCGGCCGAAGCCAATCTCAGTCACATCAAACCGCCGCAACACCAGATCGCGAACACCGGGATCGCACTCAATTACGATCTCGATCTATTCGGCGGAATTCGCCGTGGCATCGAGGCCGCCGCCGCCGACAACGAAGCAGCCATGGCTGCCCACGACCTCGTCCGCATCAATGTAGCGGCTGATACCACGCGAGCCTTTGCGGATATCTGCAATGCCGGCAACGAGTTGAAATCGGCACTCCGCACACTGGATGTCCAGAAAAAGGCACTTACGCTGACGCGTACGCTTTTCAGGAACGGCCGGGCAGCCAGCTTCGATATCGATCGCCAACAGGGCTTGTACGACGAATTGGAAGCGCGCATTCCCGCGTTGCAAGCGCGGCAGTTGAATGCGGCCTACCGGCTGACAACGCTCATCGGTCAACCCCCCGAGCGTTATGACCGCAAACTTCTTAAATGCAACTCACCGCTCAAACTCATCTCGCCGATCCCGACGGCCGATGGTGCCGCTTTGTTACGGCGCAGACCCGACGTCAAACAGGCGGAACGTCATCTTGCGGCATCTACGGCGAGAATCGGAGTCGCGACGGCGGAGCTTTATCCCGACATCAAGCTGACGGCTTCCGTGGGCACGCAGGGCGCCATAACGGATCTCTTTTCGCCGCTCACCAACCGGTTCGGGGTAGGACCGACGATCGATTGGAACGTAAATACAAACGTCGCACGCGCGCGCATTGACGCCGCGCAAGCGCAAGCCCGCGCTGATTTGGCAACATTCGATCGAACCATTCTCATCGCGCTTCGCGAGACCGAAACCGCTCTTACGAACTACGCCTACGATCTCGATCGGCTGCAGCATCTCAAGAAGGCGCGAGATCGAGCGCTCGTGGTGTCCAACGATTCACGCAAGCTTTGGCAGGGCGGACACATCGATGCCCTGGCAGCGCTCGATGCGGAGCGCAGCCTTGCCACGGCCGAACAAGCTTACGCGGCCGCCGAGACGAGTTTGAATACCGACCAGATTGCGCTTTTCCTCGCCCTCGGTGGCGGCTGGCAAAGTATAACGCCGCCTCCCGAACGCACGTCTCAGGCGAACGGCCCGGACGAGCCCACTCGCCACGGAACCTAAAATTGGACGTCGGGCAGGGCGCTCGGCCGCGGCACCTCTACGGCTATGAAACCGCCTGTCTTTTCTTGATCTCCCGCGTGTGTTCCTTTCCGACGACACTCTCATAAGCGTCGATCGTAAGTGGTTTGCCGATGAGGTAGCCCTGCACGCAGTCGCAACCGAACTGCCGCAGCAGCGTGTGCTGTTCGTCGGTTTCGACACCTTCCGCCACGACACGCAGTCCCATCGCCCGGCCAAGCGCGAGTATCGATTTCACGATTGCGACGTCGTTGCGATTGGTCGCCAAGCCGAGCACGAAGCTCCGGTCGATCTTGATCCGGTCGAATGGAAAGGATCGCAAGGTTCTAAGCGATGAAAAGCCGGTGCCGAAATCATCGATTGCGACCGTGGCGCCGATGTCGTGAAGATGGCCAAGACATTGGAGCGCCTGTTCGGCATCGTGAATGAAAAGGTTTTCGGTGACCTCGATTTCGAGGCGGCGTGGGTCAAGGCCCGTTTCCGACAAGACGCTTTCGACCAGCCCGACGAAATCCGCGCTGACGATTTGCGCCGGAGAGACGTTCACGCCGATCCGCAAAGGAACGGACCATGTCGACGCTTCGCGGCACGCTTCCCTCAGGGCAAACGCGCCGATATCGCAGATTGCTCCGCAGCTTTCCGCGGCGGCGATAAAGGCCTGCGGAGCTACGTTCCCGCGAGCCGGATGACGCCACCTGAGGAGCGCTTCGAAACCTTTGACATCCTGGAACAGGGTATCTGCGATCGGTTGGTAGACAAGCGATAGCTGGCCGGCACTTCGGGCGAGGCTGATGTCCAGTTCCAAGGCGCGACGGTCGCGTTGTTCGCACTCCATTGAAATATCGAATACGGCGTACCTGCTTCGTCCTTTGCGCTTAGCCCTGTAGAGAGCAGCGTCGGCATGTGCGATCAGAACGTCCACGTCCGATCCGTCATCGGGAAAGCACGCGACGCCGATGGATACGCCGACCGCAGCATTCAAGCCGTCATCAAGGCGGTAATGGCCGCTGACCCCCATCACGAGTTTTTCCGCCAATAGCTCATGTCTGTCGGCCGGAACCAGGGAAACGACAATTAAAAATTCATCGCCTCCGAGCCGTACGATAAGGTCGGCGTCCGGAACGATCTCCGACAACCTTCTCGCAATCCGGCAAAGAAGTTCATCCCCTCGAGGATGGCCATAAAGATCATTGACTGCTTTGAATCCGTCGAGATCGAGATAAAAAAGAGCAACGCGTTTCGACCCAAGCGCCGCGTTGAAGATGCCGGGCAGGCGCTCCTTCAATACCGTACGATTTCCGAGGTGAGTCAGGGGATCGGTGAAGGCGAGTTCGCGAATCGTCTCGTGGGTTTGCCATTGTTCGATCGCGATGGCGCACAGGTGCACCGACATGGCGACCACCTGGCGCTCGAACGCACTCGCTCCTCGTGGTGTTCGGAAATAGAACGCGAACGTTCCGATCGCTCTCTGATCGCGAGCCATGATGGGGCTCGACCAGCATGCACGCAAACCAAGCGGCAGCGCCAGGTCTCGATAATCCTTCCAGAGAGGATCGGCCGCTATGTCCGTCACCTCGACCGGACGTCCTAGAAATGCGGCGGTGCCGCAAGACCCCTTCATCGGCCCGATCGGCAGACCATCGATGGCCTCACAGTAAGCTGCCGGCAGCGACGGACTTGCGAGGTGACGAAGGCAGCCATTCTCGTCGACCCTGAGGATGGAGCAGATCAGTTCCGGCGCAATGCGTTCGATGCGTCGGCAAAGCTGGTCCGTGACGGCATCGAGACGCTCGCCGCGCGCGATGGCAACGAGAATATCGCGCTGAATGGAACGCAGAGACGGCAGGCGTGTGTGCGCTAAACCATTCCGGTTCATCGCTGCCTCGTCGCGAAGAAATGCACGAAGATCGGCCCCCATCCTGCTCAATAAAGTCTTAAACGCGCAATCGGATGCGAGAGGGTTCTAGTGTGAATCCGGGTAGTTAAAGGCCGTTAAAACAAGTCCTTAAAATCCAATTGACCAGTGCGATTAAACGAAAGTGGCGAGTTCAATAAATGCCGATTATTTACACGGCATTATCCATAATCAAATATTGAGCCGATCGAATAGTCCGAGTTTTTGCCGATTAATCTGCTGCTTACGCAATAATACTAAGGAACCGCATATCAAATCCATTGGAGATGTGATGTGCGCCAGTCCGTTCGCCAGCAAAAAACAATACCCAATCAAATAGTGCGTTCGTCAAAGGCAGTCGCATCAATCGCATGCAAGGAAAATGCAGCTCCCGCAGCAGACGAGCTTCAGCATACGATCAGCATCGGCGCCGAAAGCGACCGCGAGCTACAGCATAAAAAAGAAGTGGAGCAGCTGAACCGTTGGTTCAACCTCGCGCTGAACAACATGGTGCGTGGACTGTCGATGTTCGACGATAACCAGCGCCTGATCGTCTGCAATGACACGTATCGCGAGATATACAATCTTCCAAAGCATCTGGCGAAGCCGGGCACGCCGCTTTCGGCGCTGGTTCGCCCTCACGTGAAGCGGGAAACGGGCCGCGACGATCCGAGTGAGCTGAGAAAGCAGCGCGAATGGATAAAGCACCATGTCGCGGAACTGGCGCGAGGCAAGACGTTTTCGCATACGCAGCATTTGAAAAGCGGGCGCATCGTCCTCGTAACCAACCGGCCCTTGGAAGGCGGCGGCTGGGTGGACATCCAGGAGGACATTACCGAACGCCGCCTGGCCGAACAGAAGATCAGCTGGCTCGCTCGTCACGATCCGCTGACGGAGCTTTCAAATCGTCTGCATTTTCGCGAAGCCCTCGAAGCCACGCTTCAGAAACCCAAGGGCGGCTTCGCGCTCTTCTGGATTGATCTCGACTATTTCAAGAAGGTCAACGACACGCACGGCCACCCGGCCGGAGACGCGCTGCTGAAGAAAGTCGCCGGACGTTTGAGGGCCACCGTTCGTGAGAAGGATATCGTCGCCCGGCTCGGCGGCGACGAATTCGCAATCCTTCAAAAAGGCGT
>JAICLG010000097.1 GCA_025927515.1 Hyphomicrobium sp. | reverse complement strand
TGTAGCTGCGTCCGAGTGGGCCGTCAGGTCCGCCGAAGAGGTTCGGATCGTCACGTTGCGCTAACAGAAGAAGCTTCAGTCCGCCGAGGCCGCCGCACGCGAGCACAATATGACGTGCGCGAACGATACGTTCCTCGCCGCCTGTGCGAACTTGAACGCCGGAAATGCGCCCGCTTTCGCGCAGCAAGCCGACGGCCCGGGTTCTGAGGAGAATGGCGGGACCGTCCGAATGAACCAGCCGTTGCCGCCAGCGCTTTGCCATGTTGACTTGTGGGCACCACGTTTCCTCGCCTTCGGCATCGAAAAACCGCAAGCCGGAAAATAACGGAGGCGCCGAACTCGACTGCAGTGCCTTGGCGCCTAGGAAGTCGGCCGCCTCCTGATACCAGGGCAGCATCTCTGAGCGCGTAATGGGCCAGTCGCGAAAGTCGATTGGATCAAAGGCTACGGCCCTGCCGCCCCACCAATGCGAAGTTCCGCCAAGCGTCGAAGCGGAAACGATGTCGGTCGGATCATGGTAAGCGGCGTCGTCGATCTGAGCCGCTAATATATCCGGATTGCCTGGAATTGGCGCTTCTCCACCGGCCTCGATCATCAGCACTCTGCTGCCACGATCGTGGCAGCTCAGCCCGCAGGCCAGCCCTGCGGGACCGGTGCCAATGACACAGACATCGTATTGGCCAGCAACGGCATCAGGCTCGACCAGCGGCAAGCGTGTCTCTCCCGGTAGATATCGTAGGTAGATCCTCGAAGGTGTACCTGTGGGCACGTTCGTGGAAGCTACGCGCGGTCGACGCAAATATCGTCGCGAGTATCAGCTGGTGAAGGCTGTGATTCACGAACAACGCGTTTTCGGCAGTGCAGTCGATCGTCACATAGATCATGAAAAATACGTTCCAGATATTGATTGCGCTTGCCGATCGGAAGAAATTTCCGATCGCTCGCCGAAAGCCCGTGGCAAGGGTGAGCAGCATCAAGAATACGCCCACTATCCCGAACGAAACGCTCATTTCGAGGAAGACGTTATGGAAATACCAAAGGTCCTGCCCAACGACGTAGCGTAGGAAGAATACGTTGGGATTGGACGGGTCCCACCACCCTTTGAAACCATAACCAATCCACGGACTCTGTTTAAATCCGTCGATGGCAAAGCCCCAAAGCACCGTGCGCCCTGTCAAAGTCGAATCTTTTCCGACGGATCCCAATAACGCATCGAAGACGTCAACATGCCCGAAAACGAGGAAAGCAATGATGGGAACGGCCACGAGCAACTGGAGTCCGATTGCAGAGGGCAACGAGGCCGCGCGCCATTTGTAAATGGCAATGCTCGGCGTCAAACTCAAAACGAGGACAGTGGCAATCGTCGCCGTACCCGACCTCGTCAACGCTAGCGTGCCAAGACCGAGCACGAATGGTATGGCGAGATAAATGCTACGTTTCTCTCCAAGGAAGAGAGCAACGGTGCTCAACATAAGCAAGGCGCTCATGTCGCCTAGCTCATTCTTGGTTTGATAAATTCCGTTAAGCTCGCCGGCCCAGCTGCCGATCGCTCCCCTTGGATTGACCACCAAGGCCACCAGGGAAAAGACAACTGCGAGCCCGAACGCGCGAAACAGGATATGCAGGGTCTCGCGCTTCCCATTCTGCATGACGATGACAAAGCCGATAAGGTTCGTCACAAGAAATTGGAAGCTGTTGTAAAGATCATCGCCAGGACTCGGTGACCAAATGGCGGAAAGAAATGCCAACGCGGGTATCAGTAGAACCACATAGTTTTGCCGCATCGCTTCGAGCAGCGCATTCGGCTTCTTGATGCAGACGGCGGCTACCGAAAGGTAAGCTAAGAGCCAGAAGAACTTATTCGGCTCGGCGCCGGATGCGAGCGGCTTCGATAACGTCATGCCGAGAAGCAGGCAGGGCCAAATAATCTTCGAGATCATCTTCAGTTCCGCGAACTTTCACCGGCACTTGCGAAAGATAAATTGTCGTAGGTTCTTGCCTGGCGATCTCGTCATGACCAGCGAGCGCATCGTGAGGGCAGCATATCAACCGAAGCGAAGAAATGAGATCGCTATTATTGCTCCAGAAAGTTAATTGGAAACTTCGTGAATAGCCAAGCGGGTTGGGCAGCGGCCGAGCGATTTCGGCGCAAGAAGCCTATAGCCTGCGGGCTGGAACAACGCTTGAGCGGCCAGATTTGATCGTCTTGTGCGCGTATCGAAGGAATAACGAAGGTCCGCCCAGGCGCGCCACGTGGAATTTTAATATTTCGCTTATGGGATCCTGTCGGATGCCATCGAGGCAGTCGATGCAGGTGTGTGCAACTAGTAGGGGCATTAAGGCAGGCCGTCCCATCAGGAGCGTGCCGAACCATGCTCCGGTCGCCAGCACTTCGTGGGCAAAGGCATGGGCCGGATAGACGTATGCCGCGTTAATGGCGGTATGGATCGAGGCGAGTAATGCCTCGTTAAGGTTCGCGGTCTTTCCGGCTGCCGAACTAGCTTCGCAGAGCATGCGGTCGATGGCGCCGATGATCGCGGCTTCGGAGGCCCAAGGCGGGCGAGCAAGATCGAGGGCGAAGAGCTCCGCGATTGCCAGCTCCTCGGGGGAGGGCGGGGCCATCGCTAGGTCGTCATCCAAATGCCTGCCATCTGCTGCGGTCCGCTCGTAGAGGTTTGCGCCGTTCTCGGCCCTCAAAATTGCGGAAGCGCGAACGCGTCTGGCATAGGCGGCGCGTAGGCGTGCGGCTATCCCAAGTTCAGGGTGGTCCTGACCTGACAAATGCGAGAAGAAAAGAACCAGCTCGTCGTCGCTGACGTCGGACCAATCGCGCGGGTACAACGATGTGCTGAGTGAAAGGTCCGCAAATCCGTCGCCCCAAACCCGTGGAGAGGTTCGCCAGGAGAGATAATGACGGGAAACAGCGTGATTGATCACGCTGGCCATGCCAGCAGGCATTCCGCGCTCCAACGCTGCCGCACAATAGTTGTGGTAGACGGTAGAGATTGCCTATGGCTAACGAAACGTAGCCAAAAGCAGTAGAAAGCCCGGCATCTCAGTATTTGCTGAGTGCACCTGCCGATTTGGACCCGTTTTTTCGGTCCTCATTCGATGCTGATAGCTGCGCAGCGGCGACAGGGAAATACGCCTTCACTGCGCGGATACTGCCTTCTTTCGAAAAATGCCCGTAATCCGCGTAATACAACGTGTCGCCATTGCGATAAGGGCATTGCAGCCCGTCGCACAGATACGCAAGTGGGTCGATGAAATGGCTGCCGTGGGCGGCTTGCCTCAATCGCGAGTTAATCTCCGGATCGAAAGCTAGCGGCCACGATTCGCTGGGCGCGTTTGAGTGGCGGTTTTTATAATCGATAATTTGCACATTGGCTGCAAATTCGGGTGATTGACCAATGACCCAGACTTCGACGCCCATACTACGCAGCGCTTCGATGGTACTCTGAATGCTGTCAAGTCCGCGACTTTGGAGATCGGACCATCGCGATGCGAGAATTACTTTCTTGATCCCATTCTTGCGGATGATACTCAGAGCGTTCTCATTGAATTTTGTGCATTTGGGTCTTGCGTATGAGTAGTAAGACAAGACAGGCGGGCATCCGGCAGCCGTATATTGAATAATGCTTGCGGGAATCGTCGCGCTCAATGCCATCAGTCCGGGCGTATAGTGCGCCGCAAATGAATCGCCCCAAAGAAGAATTTTTTCCGGTCCTCCGGAAGTTCGCACGCAATTTTTCTGATCCCATTGGTGGGGATCGAGATTGTCAATTAAGAAGCACGTACCGTTCTTCCATAAATTTTCGTCGTTAGCTGCTGCTTTATGTACGATGTCGGGAAAGCGTTGCGGCGCGCCGTGTGTGACAATGCCGGCAGCTGCGATCGACATCATCAGGGTCGTTGTGGCAGCCCAGGTGCCCAGTGCGTGACGCCTGATGTAGCCCTGCGGCCGACGAAACGGCTGTTCGATAAACTTCCAGCTCAAGGTCGCGAGGACAAAACTACTCGCGACAACGAGGATGGCTTCCGGCGTGGTAATGGCTCTCAGGGTCGTATAGCGCAGGAAAACCAGCAGCGGCCAATGAATAAGATAAAATGAATACGACACCAAGCCGATGAATACCAGCGGAGACCACGATAGCGCGCGGTTCACTATAGACGTGCCCCGAGTGCCGGCAAAGATGATGAATGCGGTTCCTAGGCACGGCGCGAGAGCACTTAAGCCTGGGAATGGAGTGTATTTTGTATAGCCGATGATCGACCCCGTAATCAGGACGGCTCCGACCAACGCGAGCACTTGACGAATTGCCGGTCTCGCGGCCGGAAATTGACACACGGCCAAAATGACGCCTGTCAATAATTCCCATGCGCGCGTTGGTAGTAGAAAAAAGTTGGCGGTCGGCGCCGTATCGGTGGCGTAGATGCTCAATCCGAGAGAAAGCAACGCAGCGGAACCAAAGAGAAGAACAAAGCGCGCATTGAAGTACCGGTAACAAATCCAAAGCGACGCTGGCACGATCAGATAAAATTGTTCCTCGACCGATAACGACCATGTGTGAAGCAATGGCCTAAGCAACGCGCTCGTTTCGAAGTAGCCCGACGTTCTCCAGAAATAAAAATTGGACACTGAAAGCGCGGAGCTCAGCATGCTCCGGGAAAAATCAAAGAAGTCATTCGGGAGCAGCAAGATCCAAGCCGCGATCCAGCAAATGGTCAGGGTGGAAAGCAAAGCCGGCAAAATTCGCCTGACACGCTTTTCGTAAAAGCGGCGAATGGAAAATTGACCAGCCTCTAAATCGCGCATCAAAGTAAGCGCGATAACGTAGCCGGAGATTACGAAAAATATATCGACGCCAACGTAACCTCCGGGCGCGATCAGTAGGTCACAATGAAAAAAGACCACCGCCAGCACGGCGATAGCTCTGAGACCGTCAATATCTGGCCGATAGCGAATATTTTGGTTCAAGGCTCCCCCAGCAGCATAGCGGTGACCTTCGCCGGCGTGCGTTAAGAGAGCGAATTTATTTCAAATCGTCGACGCAGCGCTCCTAATCCAGAGTTATACTTACCGAAGCTTTGACGGCAAAAGGTGTCAAAGAGTAGTACTAACGACTGTCGGATTGCCTCATAAAGCTCGCTGGGCCGCTTAGAAAAAAGTCCTAAGAAACGGTCGATCAGACGTGTTGGCGTTGCTTTTCCAGCCATGCCAGGACGTCCCGGGGGCCGGTGAACGAGGCCTCGGACTCGGAGAAATTTTCGCCTGCCACCTTCATGCCGTAGCCGCCCGAAGCTTCGGCGGCGTGGAATGCGTCGATATCGGAGATGTCGTCGCCGATCATGACGGGAATGCGCTTTGCGAACTGCGGGAGACTCGCGAGTTTTCGAAGTGCACGGCCCTTCGAGAAGCCGACGGGCAGAACCTCCACGACCTTACGGCCTCCGCAAATGGCGAGTTGGCCGGGATATTTCTGGATCAGCGCTTCGAGGGTCGCAAAGAGCGGGTCACGCAGATTGGGAACCAATCTGTAGTGCATGGCGATACCGGCGCCTTTGTCTTCCAGCACGACGCCGGGCATAGCGTCAGCGATCGTCTTCAGATTGCTCTGCAACTCGGGATCGAACGCCGGCGTCAAGGTCTGGATCGTGCCCGTCGCCGACATACGCATTTCGCCACCGTGTACGCCGGCGGCTGCGAACTTCCAGGGCTGGAGAAGCTTGTCGGCTTCGGCAATCGGACGGCCCGTTATAATTGCCATCGCTCCTGAGAGGCGCATGGAAAGCGTTTCGAGCAGCTCTGCAAGACCGAGAGGAACGTGCACGGTCAATGGCGTCAGCGCCACATCGAGTAGCGTGCCATCGATGTCGAGGAACAGCGCAACGCGATCATCGGAGAAGAGTTGCTCGACTTCCCGGCGGAGCGCAGCCCCTTGCTCTCGGTTGGACCAATCTGATCTGGGCATGGTGTCATTTTTATTCAGTTGCTGCATTGAATCCGGGTACTCCTAGATCGACCAGCTATAAAGCGACGGCGCCATCCGGGGCGTGTTTTCCAATTCCTGTTCCAGAGCGGCTTGGGAAAGAAGGCCGGACTGTGTATCGACGAATTTGACGACGCTCGCCGAATTGATGACAGCCGCACTTAATGCGCGCGCTATGTCCTTCGTCTTCGTCATGTAGCAGGCGAAGGTCGCGGAGAACGCGTCGCCCGCGCCCGTCGTCGCCGCTGCGATCACATGGGGCGCCTCGCGAAAATAGAGATCGTGCCCCGAGGCGATGAAGGCACCATTCGCTCCGTCGGTTAAAACAACGGTACCAACCCCGACCTCGATCAGTGCACCGAGGAATTTGACGAGGCTCATCTCATAGCCGCCGTTGCGCAAACCGCGTTTGGCAAGCGGCGGGATCGGCTCGCCCGCCTGGACGGAAAGCGCTGCTCCGCCCTCTCCAAAGTTTTGCAGAAGGCGGGGCATCAAGGCCTGAGCTTCGGAACGATTGACACATAGAATGTCGATTTTTTTCAGGCTTGCCCAAAAGTCATCATAGCGCGCAGTCAGCTGCCGGACGCCGGGATTGACGGCGACATGAGCGCCGGCGTCCTTGGCGCGATCGATGATCAACGGATAGCAATCCGCCGATTGGTTGCTGAGGTTCGTGACATAGACCAAGTCCTTGCCTCTAAACGCAGCTGGGGGAAAATCGGCGGCCTGCAGACGCGTGTTGGCTCCGCGATACGTAAATACGGCGGCGTTGCGATCGTGCGATGAAACAATGACGGAGGCGCCGGTCGGGGCATCGGGATCTCTGGCGATCCAGCGCAGGTCGACGCCTTCCTCCGCGAGCCGGTCGAGGATGGTTTTCGCTTTCGCATCCTCGCCAAGCTTGACGATGGTCGACGTTGCATGCCCGAGACGGGCGGCAGCGACTGCGCTGTTGACCGCGCCGCCTCCGGTGCTCGTTGAAATCTGATCGGCCTCGGTTTTGATGCCTTCTTCAAGCAGAAGGTACGAACTTTCGGCATTGAGCATTTTCATCTGCTCGATGCGATCGCTCGCGATCGTGATGATGGTATCCACCATCGCCCCGCCGATCGTGAGAACGTTCATTTTCTTGCCTGCGTATCGGCCGCTGCCGGTCTTGCCGGGAACCAGCGATCCATGTCTGCCTGCCAAAGACGAGCTCCGCCAGCGACGCCGGACGATGGGGGAACCAGGACGGCCCACGGCGGCAGGGCAAATGTGATCCGTCGCGAATTGCCGCCGCCCAGGTAGACGCGATTGCTGTTGGTCAAAGCGTGGACGGCTTCGATGACACGTTCGGCCCGCTCGTTCCATGCGTCGAGGCCGATTTCGAGATAAGCGGCGTGCCCGACATATTGATCATAGCTGCAGTCATCGCAGGCGTAGTGCTGCCCGAGCTCGAGGCCGAAGAACGTCGCTCCGTCGCTGAAAAGAGCGCAGCCCATTCCGGTGCCGAACGTCAGCACGCATTCGCGCCCGGGACCTTTCGCGACCCCAAGCCCATAGACGATCGCGTCGTTGAGAATGCGGACCGGCGCGCCGAATGTGCCGTGGAGTGCGCCTTCCAGGTCGAAATTCTTCCAGTGTTGCGTTCCGAGATTGGGGGCCGTCACGATACAATCGCAATGAACCACTCCGGGAAATCCGACGGATATGCATCCGAATTCCGGGAGCGACTCGGCAATGCGTGTGATCAGCGCGATGACGGCTTCCGGCGTCGCCGGCTGGGGTGTTGGTGTGGTCACGAACTCAGAGACGAGGGCGCCGCTGTCATCAACGACGGCGGCCTTTATCAACGTACCGCCGATGTCCACCGCCAGCACGTTCGGATTGTCGCCCTTACGTTCCAGCCGATAGATTTGTTTTCTGTCGATGGTCGTGGGCATTATCCCCCCACATGCGCTACTGCCGGTTTAGCGTCTGCCTTTTTTTTAGATTTGGCATCCAAGCGTCTCATTGCTTCCGTAACACGGGCCGACGGCTGCCTATGCAGACGTCGCTTTCCGGCTTTCACCAAAGCGGTAAAGAAGTCGTCGCTCCATTTTTTGGAATCGCTTTTGTTGACGACCTCTGCAAGTTTCTTGTGCCGTGCAATGCGCTCGGCCAACGGCATTTCCAGGGCCGTTCGAAGCGCCTGCACCATGTCGTTCGGATCATAGGGGTTGACGAGCAAGGCGTCGCGCAACTGCTCTGCGGCGCCCGCAAATTTCGACAAGATGAGGACGCCCGGATCGGCCGCGTCTTGAGAAGCGACATACTCTTTGGCGACGAGGTTCATGCCGTCCATCAGCGGCGTGGCCCAGCCGACCCGCGCTGAGCGGTAGACATCGCGCAATTCATTCCGCGGTATCGGCCGGTGAATGTAATTGATCGGCACCCAATCGAGTTCACCGTAGCGCCCGTTGATGGCGCCCGAGAGCGATTCAAGCTCGGCGCGAATATCGGCATAGGCCTCGACGCTTTCGCGTGTTGGCGGCGCAAATTGCGAGAGGACGATGCGGCGGCGGTGCTCCGGATTTTCTTCGAGAAACTTTCCGAATGCGCGGAATTTCTGCGGCAGGCCCTTCGTATAATCAAGTCGGTCGATGCCGATGACGCGCTCAATCTCCGGGCTTTCGATTTGGCGTACGATCTGGGAGCCGATAAAATCCTGGCGATCGATGCCAACTGGGAAACATCCAATGTCCAGTTCGGAGTCGAGCGCCCTGATACGACCCGACGGCAGAAGGCTTGCGTAAACACTCTGCTGCAGGAAGTCGATGAGGTTGCGCAAGTCTCTGTGCGTCTGAACGCCAACAAGGTCATAGGCACTCATCGCCCGCGCCAAGGCGCGATGCTCGGGAATTGCGAGCATCGCTTGGGCCGGTCCGACCGGGATGTGGAGGAAGAATCCTATCGGGTTTTCGATGCCGAGCTTTCGCAGCTCCAGGGCCAGTGGAAAGAGATGATAGTCATGGACCCACAAGATGTCGGTGGGCTCGATCAGGGGCGCGAGGTGGGCTGCGAACTTCTCGTTCACGGCCACATAGCGCGAATAGTAACCGGCCTCGAACTGCGCGAGGTCGAGGCGATTGTGGAAGACGGGCCAGAGAACGGAATTGGAATATCCGAGATAGTAATCATTATAATCGTCTGGCGTCAGCGGCATGGTGACGGTCGTGTGACCGCCCTCGGAGGCGACGGTCGTCTCCGGGACGTCGGAATCCTCGACCTGCCCATTCCAGCCGAACCAAAAGCCGCTGTGACGGGCGAGCGTATCGTAAATTACGACGCTCACTCCACCCGCCTGTGAAGCGGCGCCGAAATCGATGACGCGGTTTGAAATCATTACAAGCCGGGTCAATCTGGCCGTCCTTTCGTCTCTCTCAATGTCGAATTGTATTGGTATACGACGGGATGACAACGCCGACGCAACGCAACCTTTTTGTGATAGGTAAACGCCCGAGATTACTGAGGGTTCCTCATTTTGATGCGCTGCAATCATCACTGTTCAGCCTTGATCGTGATCGCGAGCGCGTTCCATCCAGGACAAAGGTTTTGTCAATGATCCTAAGCAATAAGGAGCTTGCGTTAAGGCTCGTGTGGCGTCGAAAACCATGCTACCCTCCGCCGCTGTCATCGCAGGGTGTCCAATCCGGCCGGTTGACAAATCTTGACAGGGAGAAAAGGGGGAGCCGTTCGTGAGGCGGATGGTTCGTCATGTCGATACCGTTGTCGAACGCATATTGCCAAGGGTGCGGCGTAGCCCGCTATTGGCCTATCCTCTCGCGGCGGCAATCTTCGCTATAGCGGCCCTTTTGCGGGTCTTTTTTTCGGATTTCTTGCCGCCGAGCCTGCCCTTCCTGACGTTCTTCGTTGCGGTTATTTTCGCCGCGCTTTTGGCCGGAACTGGGCCCGGGCTCATTGTCGTTGCGGCGTCAGTCGTGTTCGCGTGGCGCTTTTATTTCTCTGCATCCCACGACGTTATCGATTTCAGTTCGTTAGTTGCTTTAGTTTCTTTTGCCGGGATCGCGTGTCTCATCGTTGCCGTCGTCCACTTGCTGAACCGCAAAGTGGAGAACTTGCTGAACGAACGTGAGCGCAACGAGGCGCTCCTGCAGGATAGCGCGCTCGGGGAGATGCAACTCGAACAGCTCAACGCTGAGCTGCGACACCGCTTGAAGAACATCTTCGCCGTCATTTCGGGACTGGTGAGCCAGTCGGCGCGTTTCAGTCCGGACGTTCAGAGTTTTGCCAGCGCGCTCGCCGGCCGTTTGTCGGCGATGGGTACCGCAGTGGACCTCGTGGCCACACGGAGTTTCCTGGGTGCATCTTTGAGCGAATTGATCGCCGATACGATGAAGCCGCTCGTGCCGCCTGGTTCGTCGCGGATCGTCATGCACGGGCCGGACGGAATCATACCTGGCGACGTGGCGAACGCGCTGGCGCTAACGCTGCATGAGCTCGGGACCAATGCCATAAAATATGGCGCCTGGTCGAGTTCGAC
>JAICLG010000387.1 GCA_025927515.1 Hyphomicrobium sp. | reverse complement strand
CGCTCGAGCCGTCGCCGTCGTCCTCCTTCTTTATTCGGTCGTCTATCCTGGCGGGGTAGTTGGCTACTTCCGCTAACCGGAACAATTCCGCGCCCGGCAAGACACCAAGGAAAAGTCTAAATGCAAATTGCAAAACGCAAAATACAAAATGGGCCTGAGGCCGAGCTAACGTTCTTGCGCGGGGCTTCGTTGCGGCAATGTCGTGTTGGCTGCAACTGGCGCCGGTGGGTTGGGCGGTGCCTCGACAGAGCCTGCGGCGTAGGAAACAAACTTGCGACCAAGTGCCTGGCGAAGCGCCACGGACGGCGTTCACTACCGAGCGCAGATCGACCCAATCGGGGTCGAACAGCCGCCCATGGAAGCGTGACGGGCACGCGCGTGCCGATCCGGAGGACGTCGTGGTGCTCGATGGCGGCCAGCTCGTTGACAAGCCAGCGCAGCTTGGCCATCGGCAACGTCAGGGGATCGCCGCCCGAGACAATGGCTCGTGTGCTCGTTCTACTCCGGCAACGTGTCGTATGGCTCAGGCAAGGCGATGCGCGAGTAGGTGGTGGCGAAGTGCTGCGCAAGATGCTCGCGGAACGGTGTGGAGATGGTAGAAGTTCGATGCCCCAACCGAATTTGCTCGTCGAGTAGCTCACGCGGCAGCGTGTGAACGTCGTGGAGGTCGACGATTGATTCGGGATTGCCGTCGCCTGCTGGCAGAAAATACCAGCCAAACACAAGATGCCGACGGACCTGATCGCGAACGGTTTGCGCTTTGAGAATCCCCTCGCTTACGAGCTTGGCAGTGGCGTGAACGACGGAGACTTGCACTTTGGATGTCTTAATGTTCGCCAAGTCGCAAGCCTGCGTCAGCACGACAACGCGTTCGACCGACGACGCACTTTGCACTTGAAGCGCGCCGTTTTGCTGCCTATCAGCCATCCAATAAACGAGCGGACATTCGTCGATAATGTCACCTTGGTCGAGCGGCGCTTCGCTGGAACGGACCTCGTAGATCATGCCGGATCCGCTAGCGGGTCAGGCATTCGTCGCGAAAGTTTCTCGATCGCAATCAAGCGCGGGGCAGTCCGCGGCAGATCGCACGGCGCGACACTTTCGATCGAATCCAGCGGCGGATCCGGCTGCCGGCCCGCCGTAGATCGAGCGCCATTGCGGAGAAAAGCAGCGACCGCCAATTCGATCACCTGGGCAACATCATGGCCGGTGTCGTTCGCCCGCGTTTCGAGCGCCTGGTCGATGTCGTCGGGAATATCAATGACGTATCTCATGCTGTTCTATTTTCGCCCCAACGCCGCTGCCGGTCAATTCCATGCGCCCCGCTTTCCGCCCGCCCCGCCTTCCAGCCTCGCTTCGTCAGAGGGCGTCAGGCTGGAAAGCCTGACCTACGGCTGGTCGTTGCGGCTGGAAGAATCCCAGCCGTCGCGGTCCATGGTCACTCTCTTACGAGTGCAGAACCGGCAGTACTTCGTGGAGACGTGCGTGGTGACCATCGGCACCCGGTCGGGGTAGCGATGGGTCAGACCAGGCACGGGCAGAGCGTTTTTCAGCTTCCAAACCGCTTGACCCCGGCCTGACCGCCGCAGACAGACGTGCTATGATGATGGAAGACGATTTTGTGGCGAAACTAAGGGAACGCGATGCGAGAGCGAATCACCATCAGGCCGGAGGTGCATTTCGGCAAACCTTGCGTGGCGGGCACGCGCATCCCGGTGCAAAGTGTGCTGGAGCTCGTCCGTGAAGGGCTGACGTTTGCCGAAATCATCCGCGATTACTTCCCCGACCTCGCGCCAGAAGACATCCAGGCTTGTATTCAGTACGCGATTGACATCGTGGCCGTCGAGGAAATTCATCTCTCCGCGACGCCATGAATTTTCTCGCCGATCAGGACGTCTACGCCGCGACAATTGCGTTTGTCCGCGGTTTGGGCCACGACGTGGTGATGGCGGCCCAGCTTGGCTTAAGTCAGGCGGACGATTCGGACTTGCTCCGCGTCGCCAAAGAACAAGGACGCATCTTCATCACACGCGATCGCGACTTTGGCGGCCTCGTGTTCGTGCGGGGCGAGGGGCCAGGCGTAATTTATCTCCGCGTCCTGCCATCGACCCTGAACGCAGTTCATGCCGAGCTCG
>JAICLG010000253.1 GCA_025927515.1 Hyphomicrobium sp. | reverse complement strand
GTCGGCGAAATCGTCAGCTTCGTCGCCTTTGCGACGCTGCTCATCAGCCGACTCGATCAGCTCTCGGCGTTCATGGTCAAAGTCCACCAGCAGGCTCCGGCACTGACAGCGCTGTTTCATTTGATGGACGAGACCGCCGGCACAGAGGAAAAGCCCGGCGCCAAGCCGCTTCAGAATGTATCGGGCGCCGTCGCGTTCGAGAACGTCTCGTTCCGCTATGGCAACGGCCCGCAAGGCATTACGGATGTAAGCTTCACATCCAAGGCCGGCGAGACGACCGCGATCGTCGGACCGACCGGCTCCGGCAAGTCAACCACGATTGCCTTGCTTCAGCGCTTTCAGACGCCGGCCTCGGGGCGCATCACCATCGATGGCCACGACATAGCCGACATCACTCTGCACTCGCTGCGTCAGACAATTTCGGTCGTCTTCCAGGATGCAGGCCTTTTCAACCGCACCATCGGCGAGAACATCCGCATCGGCAAACCGGACGCCACTGATGCCGAAGTCGAACGCGCGAGTAAGCTGGCCGAAGCGCACGATTTCATCATGCGCAAGCCCGGCGGCTATGACTTTATGATCGGCGAACGCGGCCTGGCTCTGTCAGGTGGCGAACGCCAGCGGATCGCCATCGCGCGAGCTATTCTGAAGGATGCGCCGATCCTGATCCTGGACGAGGCGACGAGCGCCCTCGATTCCGAGACCGAAGCCAAGATCAAGCGCGCCCTCGATGCGCTGAGATCCGGACGCACGACATTCGTCATTGCACATCGGCTCTCGACCGTCGCCGATGCCGAGCAAATCCTTGTGCTCGATCAGGGCCGCATCGTCGAGCGCGGTCGCTTCGCTGATCTTGCCGAGGGAACCGGCCTCTTCGCACGTCTCGTCGCCGAGGGCGGCTTCACCGTGCCGAAGACGACCGAAAAGCCTCCGGCCACAAACGGCAAAGGCTGATGGCCTGAGCCCCAATGCCGTCATCCCGGCCAGACCGGGATCCAGGCAAGCACCAACCCGAAGATCGGGGTAGGCAGCCAACGGCGGTATCACCGATATAAATCGGCCCGCGTCGGCGGCAGCGGCGGCGGACGCTTTGCCGACTTCGACGCCAGCGTCTGGAAGATGCGGAGCGAGCCGCGCGAAAACGCGAGGCTGACGCCTGCGAGATACGCGACCCAGATGCGATACTTGTCTTCGCCGACGTAGCCGACGGCCTCGTCCTTGCGCGCCGTCAGCCGCTCACACCAAAGCTGGCAGGTCCGCGCATAGTGCATGCGCCAGGCCTCGACGTCGTGCACTTCAAACCCGGCCCATTCCATCGCCCTGATCGAGTGACCGATGTCGTCGAGCTCGCCGCCCGGAAAAATATACTTGGCGATCGCCTTCTTCTCCGGACGCGTCATCCACTTCTTGCCGCGCCTCGGGACGCGATGCGAAATGGCATGATTGAGAAACAACCCGTCTTCGCTCAGCAGCGACCGCACTTTGTTCATGTATGTCGGAATATTCTTGAGCCCGATGTGCTCGTACATGCCGATCGAGGCGATCTTGTCGTAGGTGCCGGTCACCGACGAATAGTCCGCCAATTCGAATGTCACGCGATCGGCGAGTCCCAAACGTTTCGCCTTATCGCGCGCGAACGACAGCTGTTCCTCGGCAAGCGTGATGCCGTGCGCCGTCACGCCATAGTTTTTGGCCGCGTGGCAGAGCAAGCCGCCCCAGCCCGCACCGATGTCGAGCATGCGATCACCGGGCTTCAGCCTGAGCTTGCGGCAGATCATTTCGAGCTTGTCGCGCTGTGCCTGCTCGATGCCGTTCGACCAGTCCGTGTAGTAGGCGCACGAATAGACCATCTCGGGATCGAGAAAGAGCGCGTAAAAGTCATTCGAGAGGTCGTAATGGAAGTGGATGTATTCCTTGTTGTCCGCCGTTTTACGATGCGCGCCCTCGAAGTCGCCGCCAAACCCATAGGCGTCGTGCGTGACGTGTTTCTTCGTAAAAAAGAAGGGTAGTAGATTGCGTCCGACGCTCACGATGTCGCGAGCTTTGAATTTCGGCGCTTTGCTATCGTTCTGAATCGCTCGTCCGAAATCGATCAGCGTACCGCCCGAAAAATCGATGCCCTTTTCGATGTACTGGCGAATGATCGTATCGAGCTGCGGATTGCGAACGATCGCACCGATCACGCCCGGATCGCTGATCGAAATCTCGAAATTCGACGTCGGAGACTTGCCGAGCGGCAAGCGCGTTCCGTCCCAAAGACGCGCCCAGGCGTTGAAATCGAACCGCTCCGCAACGCCGCGCACGAGTTCTCGCGCCGCATCGAGTTGCTTATCCTGTTTCGCGCCCATACGCTCGCCCCTTGCCTCGCATTGTTACGAGGTGCTTAGCGCATTCGGGCGCGCCCGTCTCGGGGGCAAAAGCGGTGTCAGGCCGCGGCACGAGCCTCAATGGAGGTCGGCGCTTCCATGATGGCGGCGACGCCCATGCCGCCGGCCGTGCACACCGAAATCAGGCCACGCCCCCCGTTGGCCGAGAGAAGCTTGGCCATATTGGCGACGATGCGCGCGCCGGTTGTAGCAAAGGGATGTCCGAACGCCAGCGACGATCCCTTGACGTTGAGCTTGCTGCGATCGATCGAGCCGAGTGGCGCGTCCTTGCCCATGTTCTTCTTGCAATACTCGGGATCTTCCCAGGCTTTGAGCGTACACAAAACCTGCGCTGCGAAAGCCTCGTGGATCTCGTAGAAATCGAAATCCTGCAGCGCCAGGCCGGCGCGATCGAGCATTTTCGAAACCGCAATCGTCGGCGCCATGAGAAGCCCGTCGCCGCCGACGAAGTTGTTGGCGATGTGTTGGCCGAAAGTAAGATAGGCGAGCACGGGCAGATTATGTTCCTTCGCCCACTCTTCGGATGCGAGCAGCGCAGTCGAAGCGCCATCCGTCAGCGGCGTCGAGTTTCCGGCCGTCAGCGTGCCGCGCTCGGACTTTTCGAACGCAGGCTTCAAGCTGGCGAGCTTCTCCAGCGTGATATCCGGCCTAAGATTGTTATCGCGATAAACGCCAGCGCACGGAACGATCAGATCGTCCATGTAGCCTTCGTCATAGGCGGCGGCGCCCTTCTTGTGGCTCTCGTAGGCAAACTGGTCCTGAACGGCGCGCGCAATATGCCATTCCTGCGCCATCAATTCGCAGTGCTGTCCCATCGAAAGGCCCGTGCGCGGCTCCGCGACGGCGGGCGGCTGCGGCGCAAGTTCGGCGGGCGAAAGACCTTTAAAAGCCTTGATCTTTTCAAGTGCCGTCTTGCGCTGTCCGAGATCGATCAAGCGCTTTGAGAATTTCTTCGAGAAAACGATCGGCGCGTCCGACGTCGTGTCCGATCCAACGGAAATGGCGCTCTCGATTTCGCCGGTCGCGATTTTTCCGGCCGACATGAGTGCCGATTGCAGCGACGTTCCACAAGCCTGAATGAGCGTCACACCCGGCGTCGAGGGCGCGAGCTTGGAGCCAAGCACCGCTTCGCGCGCCAGGTTGAAATCCCTCGAATGCGTGACGACCGCGCCACCCACGACTTCGTCAATGTGCTGACCTTTGAGTCCGAAACGATCAACCAGACCGTTAAGCGCCGCCGTCATCATGTCGAGATTGGAGAGGTCGGCATAAAGCGTGTTCGATCGGCAGAATGGAATGCGCACGCCGCCGAGCACCGCAACGCGCCGAAGTTCTCGTGTCATTAAAACCTCCGCTTGGTCTGGCTGCTCACCACTGCCGCTCCCCTCCGAACAGGGGAGGGGAGGGGATAGGGGTGTGGTGAAGCAAAAAGCCTGATGCCAGTTGTCGAGTTCGCCAAGTCCCGCTCCCCACCCCCGACCGCTCCCCGCTGGGGAGGGGCAAGCGAGACAGCTCACATGCCACTCTGGGAAAGAAAATTTCATTCAGCCGCCGCGCGCGTCGCGGACGCGGTTACAGCTTCCGGGTGCGTTTTCTTGAAATGCAGCGGGCCGCCGCGGAACGGGGCGAATCCAGTGCCGAAAATCATGCCCGCATCGACGAGATCGGCGCTTTCGACGACGCCGTCATCGAGCGTCTTCTGCGCCTCGACAATCATTGGCTCGACCAGCTCGCGACCAAGCTGCTCCAACTCGGCTTTCAAAAACTTGCGATCGGACTTGATGGCCTTGCCGTCCTTCCAGACGTAGAATCCCTCGCCCGTTTTTTTGCCGAGGCGGCCCGAAGCGACAAGCTTGTCGAGCCGCGACCCCTCACTGGCATGGCCGAGAATCTTGGCGACGTGCGCGCAAATATCGAGACCAACATTGTCGGCAAGTTCGATCGGCCCCATCGGCATGCCGAACGTACGCACCGCCTCGTCGATCTTCTCCTTGTCCTCGCCTTCCTCCAGACGCTTCATGGCCGCGAACATG
>JAICLG010000081.1 GCA_025927515.1 Hyphomicrobium sp. | reverse complement strand
TGCCGAAACTCAGTCTTAAGGACAAGGATATCAATCGCCTAACTGCATATCTCGTGAGCTTGGGAGGTCACCCATGAAAATCCGAATGGCGTTGGGAACTGTCGCCGTCGCTTTCTTCGCACTGCCTGGAAATGGATACGCTGAAGTTTCTGCCGAGAAGCTCTACGGAACGTATTGCGTCCAGTGTCACGGACTGAAGCGTAACGGTACCGGGGTCAATCTGCCGGGGCTTTCGACGAAGCCGCGCGATCACACCGATACGAAGGGCATGGGTGAGACGCCCGACGACGAGCTTTTCAAGGCGATCAAGGAAGGCGGGCTCGCCGTCAACAAATCCGTCTTGATGCCGAACTGGGGCGGCGTCCTGTCGGACGACGAAATCAAAGAGCTTGTCAAATATCTCAGGGTCGTTTGCCACTGCGGACATTGAGAGCTGCAACACTATTGTAAAACTTAGGGAGACGAGAATGACGGGTCTACGTTACGGAAAGGCAGCGCTGATCGTCAGCGGTGTGGCAGCGCTATTTACCGCTGCGACTGCTATGTACAGCGCGGCCGAGGCCAAGACCGTAAAGATCGAACTGACTGTCAAGGAGACTCAGGTTCCGATCGACAACCAGGGCCATACCGTGCTCGGCTGGACCTATAACGGTCAAGTGCCAGGCCCGCTGTTGCGAGCGACCGAAGGCGACACGATCGATTTCACGCTCATCAACGATGCCGCCAATAAGAAATCGCATTCCATCGATTTCCATAGCGCGCGGACTGATGTCCTCGGTGACTTTGCACCCATTAAGCCGGGAGAAAAGAAGTCCTTCAAATTCACCGTCGATAACCCAGGGATTTATTTCTATCACTGCGGCGCCGATCCGATGATCCAGCACATTGCACGCGGCATGGTCGGGGCGTTTATCGTCGACCCGAAGGACCCCAATGCGATGCCGAAGGCGGACCGCGAGTACGTTCTGATCGAGCATCAGACATTCGATAATCCCGAAGACATCAAGGCCATGATGGCGAACCAGTGGACGCATGATCAGTTCAATGCCACGCCATTCGAGTACGATCCGGTTCACGATACCAACGCGACGCAGACGCTCGAAGCCAAACCCGGCGAGCGCGTTCGCATCTATTTCGTCAACGCAGGACCGAACGAATTCTCAGGCTTTCACCCGATTGCCGGCATTTGGGACAAGGTCTATCCGTCGGGAAATCCGAAGAATGTCATGACGGCGATGCAGAACTACACGGTTGCACCGGGTGACGCGGCGATCTTCGACATTATTTCCCCGAAGGAAGGCGCCAATGCGCTCGTCAACCATTCCATGCGTGCAGCGCTCTCGGGTGCAATTGCGGTGTTGATGATCAGCAAGGATGCCGATCCCTCAATGGGGCATGGAGATAAAATTCTCGTACGCTGACGCTGGGTAGTGTGATGCGAGTTGCCGATTAAGTAAGTCTCGGCAGAGTCAGACACATAGTCCTCGCATTCAACGGGGGTGGATCGCTTGCGACCCACCCCCGATTTGCGTTTGGGCGGCCTTCACTGAGCTTATGGCGGAAGCTCAGGCTAACAGTCTGGGAACCGCTAAGGCACATTGAGAGTGGGCGGCGGCGGATTGTTGCGCCAGCAAGGGTAAGAATTGTAAACGGTTGCGGGTAAGGTGAGCGAACCGATAACCTCGGCCTTCCGAAACAAGTTTTGGTCATCCCGTATGCGAACGCTGTTCGAACTCCGGCTAGGACAGCAATGCTGAGCAAGCTGCTTTCTGTTGGCAGCTTTACGCTGCTCTCGCGCATGACAGGCTTCATCCGCGATGTGCTGATGGCGTGGATTCTCGGCAAGGGAATCCTATCGGACGCCTTCCTCTTCGCATTCCTGTTCCCGAATTATTTCCGCGCCATTTTCGGCGAAGGAACGATCAACCCTGCATTTCTGCCGCGCTATGCAGCTCTCTATGCCAAAGGCGAGGCACAAGCGGCCGCGAGTTTCGCAAACCAGGTCTTTTCCTGGCAGCTTGCGGCGCAGGCTGTGCTCCTCGTTGGCGCGTTGGTCGGCATGCCGCTGCTCGTGCATGTGTTCGTGCCGGGATATACGGCCGATCAGCTTGTGCTCACGGCGGACTTCGCGCGCATCACCTTCCCTTATCTGATCCTCACGGTCGTCGCGGTTCAACTGTCGGCGATGCTCAACGCGATCGGAAAATTCTGGGCCGCCGCTGCGTGGTCGAACTTTCTCAACCTCGCGATGATCGCCACCCTTCTCGCGTCGAGCTGGTTTCCGAATGCCGGATACGCCGCGGCGTGGGGCGTTCTGCTCGGCGGCGTGCTGCAACTCATCTTCATTGTCTGGGCCGCACGGCGCGACAACCTTTCGGTATCCATCGCACCGTTGCGATGGACACCCGAGATCGCCGAATTCTTCAAAGCTTTGGGAATCGTCATCCTCGGCGCTGCCAGCGTTGTCGTCGCCCCGCTGATCGACTTCTTCATCGCGAGCTACCTCGCCAGCGGCAGCCGGACGGCGCTTTATTACGCGGATCGCGTCAATCAATTGCCGCTGGGCGTTCTCGGAATTGCTTTGGGAACGGTGCTGCTCCCGGAAATGTCCGTGCGGCTGGCGCGCAACGATCGATCTGGTTCGGACTCCGCTCAAAACCGCTCGGCCGCGCTTACGCTGCTGCTGACGTTGCCATTCGCCTGCGTGTTTATCGCAATTCCCGACACAATAATGCGGGCATTGTTCGCCCACGGCGCGTTCGATGCGCATTCTGCCGATCTCGCGGGGGCGGCGCTCGCCGCCTACGGCGCGGGTTTGCCGGCGATGGCGCTCGTACGCATCGTCGCGTCGACCTTCTACGCGCGGCACGACACGCTGACGCCCGCGCGCGCGACCGTGACCTCGATCGTCTTGAACATCTTGCTGAAGGTCGTCTTCGTCTGGGGACTTGGCTGGGGTGTTGCAGGCGTTGCACTGGGCACGGCGCTGGGTGCTTGGATCAACGTCGGTATTCTGACGTGGTTCGGCCGAAGCCGTGATCTCCTGGCGATCGAATCTATTTTTCTGCGAGCTTTGGGACCGGTCCTCGTCGCCGCCATCGTCACCGGAATAGGGGCTTGGATCGGGGCCCGGTTTGGCGCGTCCCTGTTGCCCGGCCAATTCGCGGACATAGCAGCCTTGATCGGCGCCATGATGTGCGCCGGCGTGGCCTATGTGTTAGGCGTGTTCCTGTTCCGCTCGCGCCTTCCCCTCGGCAAGTTTGCCGAATGACGCAAACTACGGCAGTGGTCCGCTCTGGAACAGCGTCACGCGCAATCCTCCGTGCGAAACCGAACCGGACGGCGGCGCGAACGGAAGCATCGTCGCCTTGGCGAGCGACGTCTCGCTCGTAATCAAGCCAACGCGCCAACCTGAGAACCGGTCGCGCAGGACTTGGCCGAGCGAGCGGTAAAGCGGATGGAGGCTCTTTTGCTCTCCTATTCGGGTTCCGTATGGCGGATTGACGATAACGAGGCCGGGCGGCCCGCTCGGAGCGGTGAGATCCGAAATCGCGAGCTGTTGGAAATTGGTTATATCGGCAACGCCCGCGCGCTCGGCGTTGGCACGGCTCATGGTAATGGCGCCAGCATCGCGGTCGCTTCCGTAAAATCTAATTGTCGGCGTGACGGCATTGCCTTCGACGCACAGCCGCCCCCAAGCCGCTTCATCAAAAGTTGCCAGCTGCTCGAACGCGAAATTCCGGGACCGTCCCGGTTTGAGCCCCGCCGCGATTTCGGCAGCCTCGATGACGAACGTACCCGATCCACACATCGGATCAACGACGGGCACGGTGCCATCATATCCGCACTGACGGAGGAACAGGGACGCCATCGTCTCGCGCATCGGCGCTTTGCTGACAGCTTCCTTGTGGCCGCGCTTGTGCAGCAATTCACCCGATGTATCGACCGCAACCGTGCAGAGATCGTTTTCGATGCGCGCCTTGATGCAATCGTCGGCGTCGGGTGACGCGGGCGCTCCGAGTTCTTCTCGGATCGCGCGCTCAATGCGCTCGGCCGCGGCTCCCGAGTGATAGATGCGAGAGCTCTTGCAAGACGCCTCGACTCGAAAGGGCACATCCCGGCGTAATACATCGCCCCAGGCTACTCGCCGTGCGCGCTTGTCGAGCTGCGCGAGGTGCAGGACCCGGAACGCTGCGATACGAGCGAGCACGCGACCGGCGCCGCGAAGCTCAAGGTTCGCACGCCAGACTTCCGGCCAGTTCCCCCGGACGGTGACGCCGCCCGTGATGGCCGTCGCTGCGCGAAAGCCGAGCGCCCGAGCCTCGGCGCAAAGCGCGGACTCCAAGCCCGGGGCCGCCACAAGGAAAATCTCGAAATCATCGTTAGACGTCATCCCGTCTGCATATCTGGAAGACGTGCGGACATCGACAGCTTTCTCGCCGCGCCCGCTGGCTGCCGCGGCTCTTACGGATAGAGCCCCCGCTCCTGCCGCGCCGTTAGGATGCGCTCGCAAGCGACGACGAAGGCTGCGGTACGCAGCGAGATGCTATTGCGCTCCCCATAGAGCCACACCTTACGCAACGCCTCGACCAACAACGTATCAAG
This sequence comes from Hyphomicrobium sp., assembly GCA_025927515.1. Taxonomy (GTDB): domain Bacteria; phylum Pseudomonadota; class Alphaproteobacteria; order Rhizobiales; family Hyphomicrobiaceae; genus Hyphomicrobium_B. The sequence continues at coordinate 7,201 of JAICLG010000081.1, read as the reverse complement.
CCGCGCATTGATCTCGCTTTCTTTCCAGAAGAAGTTCGAGAAATCCTGCACCCATTCGAAATAGCTGACGGTCACGCCGCCCGCGTTGCAGAGGATATCCGGCACGACGAGAATACCGCGATCGGCAAGGACATCATCGGCCGCGGCAAGCGTCGGGCCATTTGCGCCTTCGAGTACGAGCTTCGCCTTTATCCTTTGCGCGCGCTCGGCGGTCAGCTGACTTTCGAGAGCCGCGAGAATGAGGATGTCGCAAGGCACATCCCAGAACGCATCGTCGTCGGCTGGCGAGCCGCCAATGCCATGACCGGCGCGGTGGCGAGCGAGAAGGTCTTCGACATCGACGCCCTTGCCGGTGATGAGCGTACCCCATTGATCCTGAACCGCGACGATCTTTGACCCGGCGACCGCGAAAAGTTCGGCAGCGGCCGAACCGACATTGCCGAACCCTTGAAGCGCAACGCGTGCCCCTTCAAGCTCAAGCCCCAATCTCTGCGCAGCTTCACGTCCCGTAACGTAGACGCCGCGGCCCGTCGCCTTGACGCGGCCGAGCGAGCCCCCGAGGTGAACAGGCTTTCCCGTAACCACACCCGTCGAGGTGAATCCGACATGCATCGAATAAGTGTCCATCATCCATGCCATCACCTGGGCGTTTGTATTGACGTCAGGCGCTGGAATATCGCGCTTCGGTCCGATGATGATCGCGATTTCGCTGGTGTAGCGCCGGGTTAACTTCTCCAGCTCGTGACGCGAAAGCGTTCGCGGATCGACTCGGACCCCGCCTTTAGCGCCGCCAAACGGCAGGTCCATCGCTGCGGTCTTGATGGTCATCCACGCCGCAAGCGCCATCGTCTCCTCGAGTGTCACGCTTGGATGAAAACGCAGGCCGCCTTTGCCCGGCCCGCGAGACAGGTTGTGCTGGACTCGGAATCCTTCGAAATGTCTGACCGATCCGTCATCCATCTCGATCGGGATGTCGACGATAAGAGCACGCTTTGGGTGCTTGAGCGTTTCAACCCAACGTCCGAGGCGGCCGAGATAAGGCGTCACCCGATCGATCTGGGTGAGATATGTTGACCAAGGACTCTCGGTTGAAGGAGCGGTGTAAGACAATCGGGGAGAGGATTTCTCGGCCTTCATTGGACTCCGCCTGATTAGATTGCCGGTCTGTCGGACGAATTTCCGGGTCGGAATTGGCTCGCCGTCTGTGTACGGTAACGCTCGAACGTCTCGATCGCTCCGTTATGGAAACCGCCTGCCGCGCCACGCGTTTTGTTTCAAATGCCAGGAGTTTCCCAATGCTGACCCTCTATTATTCGCCCGGTGCGTGTAGCCTCGCCGATCATATCGCCCTTCACGAGGCAGGTGAGAAGTTCAACCTCGTGAAGGTCGATCTCAAGTCACACAAGTTGGAGGATGGGCGGTCCTTTTTTGAGATCAATCCTAAAGGTTACGTCCCGGCGTTGCAGCTCGATAGCGGGGAAATTCTAAGCGAAAATTTAGCCATTCTGGCAATGATCGCAGACAACCATCCCGCATTGATGGCGCCAGGACAATTCGGCCGCTACAGGCTTTTGGAGATGCTTGCCTACATCTCGACAGAAATTCATAAAGCCTTCAAACCGCTTTTCGCCGCCGGTTCCACTGACGCCGACAAGAAGAAAGCAGCCGATACGATTTCACAACGGTTGCAATTCATCTCGTCACAACTCAAGGGTCCTTACCTCTTCGGTGAGGAAATGACCGTCGCAGACGCATATCTGTTCGTGATGCTGCTTTGGTCGCAAAAAAATAAAATATCGCTGCCGGAGAAATTGAAGTCTTTCATCGAGCACGTAAAAGCCCGGCCGACGGTGCAGGTCGCGCTGAAGCATGAAGGACTGATTTGAGCCAGGGCGACATTGGCGCTGCGGTTATGCGGGCATATCCGTCGTCGTCTGGCTCGGCCACGGAGGAAGCGGTGGTAATCCCAGAATTTCACGCACCGGACCGAACGACCGGCGGTGGACGGGCGAGGCTCCGAGTACCTTCAACGCGGCCAGATGATCGCGCACCGGATAGCCCTTGTGCTTCGAAAAACCATAGCCGGGATAGTCCGCATCGAGCTTGCACATCAGGGCATCGCGCGCAGTTTTTGCAAGAATAGAAGCCGCGGCGATCGTCAGGCACTTGGTATCGCCCTTGACGATGGCCTGCTGCGGAATCGGGAGATCTCTGATGCGCCGTGCATCGATCAGAATATGCTCGGGTCTGGCGGAGAGCCCTTCGACCGCGCGGCGCATCGCCAGCAGGCCCGCCCAATAGATATTGATTGTGTCGATCTCACCAACTTCGGCGAACCCGACGGACCACGCAACCGCCGTGTGCTTGATCTCCGCGGCGAGACGTTCACGCGTCTCAGCGTCGAGCTTCTTGGAATCGTCAACGCCGGGTATTCGCGCCCCTGGAGCGAAGATCACGGCCGCAGCAGACACTGGCCCTGCAAGCGGACTCATACCGGCTTCATCGACACCCGCGATCGCCTGCACGCCGGTGGCCCAAAGAGCCGTCTCATAGCGCAACAACTTCCGCAGCCGCTGACCTTCGGCTCGATTGTCCGAACGCCGCCTCGCAATAGCGTCGAGGATCGCCCTCGCGCCCGGGCGCGGATCGGCTGCGAGTGCAGCTTCCGTTGTGGCGTCGAGCGGGCGGCCTTCGACCAGATAACGATGCCGGATCTGGGTCAACGTAAGTCGGGTCACGCGCCTCGCCTAAGTCTCGTGCAGCTCTTTTGAATGAACCCGAATAAAGCGACACCTGGGCTGAAGAAAGACCGATGTCCGCTCTAGGATATGAAAAAGCCCGGGCCACGGGAAGGGCTCGGGGCTTAGCGTTTGGATATTCGATACAATAGCGGCCGCATCGTTCCCATAGCGGGCAGCAACCGGTTGCGGCACGTTCCCGGTCGCCTAGCCACGTGCAGAACCGTCTCGGGCAGGCGTCTTGAGCTTGTCGAAAGGCCGGACCGAACTCGCCTGCGGTCCCATCGGCCCCTCCGATGTCGCACGCGTCACTTGAACCATCATGCCGACTTCCAACGCATCGAAATCGCCGCCAATCACCGCGTTACGGGTGAAATAAAGCTCCGGAGAATTATCGACTTCGATAAAGCCGTAGCTTTGCTCTGGAAATAATCCGACGATCATGCCGTTCGCGGCGACACTCTCGTGCCGTTTCACACCCTGATCTTGCCGGCCGGCGATCTTGTCGAGCTGCCGCTCCACGGCCGTGAAGGCGTTATTGAGCACGGCAGTATGATCGTCTTTCATCTCGCGACGCTCCTGTGTGTCCTTGCCGATCACGAGACTCCTGTTCGGGATCTCAACCTCCACCGAAACAGCGAGCGGAACTTTGGCGCTCTCGGAGCCGCGATAAGGAACATCGACGACGACCCGGCAACCCGTGATCCTCGGATGCTTTCGCTCCAACGAAGTTGCGCGGTCGCGAATGAGGGTATCGAATGCCGGAGAACTCTCGATACCTTTGTAAGTGATTTGAAGCGGTTTTTGCACGGCTATCCTTGATTAACGACCTAAGCAGGACCGATACGCAAGCTGTTGCAGCATCCGCACTGAACAGCACTTATCTCAGCGGCTTCTCGCTTCCGCCGCCGAGCTTGGTATCGTGCAGCGCGATTTCTTCGCGGACCGCCATCAGGGCAATTTGTACTGACGCGAGCGGGCCGAGCGCGTCGATTGAAATCGGCCCGTTCTTGACGCTCTTCGATGCCAACCGCTCGATTTCCTCGAGCCTCGTCTTTTCAAGAGCTGCTTCCAGACCGTGAATTGGTCCGCGCTCGGAGTTTTGCGCAGTCATCGCTTTTAGTTCCTCATAAGCCACTGACCGTGAGGCGCGGCGCGTTTAACGTGAAGGATTGGATGTCGGAGGCGATCCGGGATTGCCGGGGTTTGCATTTTGCCCAGGCGTGGATGCGCCCGACTGGCCGGATGCATTTCCGGGAGGCGTGCTACCGGGCGACGTCGTTGCGGAAGAAGATTTGCCGCTGCTGCCGGAACTCGCACCCGCTGAACTTCCGGGGGGAAGATCCGGTGGAGTGGGTGACGTCATCGCAGGCGACGTAGGCGATACGCGTGCATTATTTTCGCTTCCCGGTCCGACCTTGCCCGGCTTGGCGGTTACTCCGGGCGCCGTAGTCTCATTCGCCGAAGGATGAGGCGATTGCGCGGAAACTTGGGACGCTGCAAAAAGCGCAGCGGCTGAGATTGCAATGACGAAGGGTTTGGCTTTCATAGCGGCTTCCTTTGCCTTAGCCGTTTGAATTGAAACGCATCTGCAACGGCTGATGTTCCCGCAGCCCGATGCGGCCGCCATCGGTGCCCGTGGGAAATGGCCAAGCCCCTCGCTTTTCCGTCGCGAAGCACCTATTTCTGGGCCAATGGCGCAACGTACCGGAAGTGCTGACCTACCCTTGCACAACGGCCGGGTGCCGCCTTGGCTCGCAAGCCGCATGGCGATGCTCGGCGCGGTGATATGCGAGGCCATTGTTCACCATTATGGCCGCGACGAATTTTTGAAGCGGTTAGCCCATCCGTTTTGGTTTCAGTCCTTCGGTGCCGTCATGGGCATGGACTGGCACTCCTCCGGAATTACGACCAGCGTCATTGGCGCCTTGAAGCGCGGTCTTCAGGCGAAGGGGAATGAACTCGGCATTCATGTCTGCGGCGGACGTGGCAAGCACTCACGGCAGACCCCACACGAACTCGATGCTCTCGGTATGCGCGTCGGCTTCGATGCCGGTAAACTGACCCGCGCAAGCCGCTTGGTCGCCAAGGTCGACAGCGCCGCGGTTCAAGATGGCTTCGATCTCTATCTTCACGGATTTTTCGTTACGGATGACGGCAAGTGGACCGTCGTCCAGCAGGGCATGAACGGCACGAAGCGGCAGGCGCGGCGTTACCACTGGAATTCGGAAACGCTGACGAACTTCGTCGAAGAGCCGCACGCGGCGATTGACGGCCCGGATCAGGGAAACATCATCAATCTCACCGATCGGCGTGCGGAGCAGTCCCGAAAGGCGCAGATGGATCTTTTTCGCGATCTTGGACCGGAGCGCATCGCTGAAGAGTTCGCGGCGATGACCGGTAAAAAGACCGGGCAATTGTCCTTGCCCCACCTCGTCATGCCGGCCCATCACGATGTGCGTTCGAGCGATGTCTTCATCCGCCGTTTGCACGGGACGCTCGCGGCGGCGGCGGAACGCGGCCCCGTTGATTTTCCGGAGTTGCTGTTGACGCCCGGTATCGGTGCGCGAACGGTGCAGTCTCTCGCCATGGTCGCGGAGGTCGTGCACGGTGCGCCCTATCGTTTTCGCGATCCGGCGCGCTTTTCGCTCGCGCATGGTGGGAAAGACCGACATCCGTTTCCGGTGGCGACGCGCGTCTATGACGAAACGATCACGGTCATGAAGAGCGCGATCCAGCGCGCCAAGTTGGGCAACGAGGAGACTCTGCAGGCATTGCGGAGACTGGATGATCAGGCTCGACGGCTTGAACGCGTCGCGACAGGCCCGACGTTACAAACACACATTCAAAGTGAAATGGCCCACTCCGCGGAATTCGCAGGTCGATCCGTTTTCGGCTGGGAAAGTCCGGAAAAGAAGAAGCCGTCGGTCAAGACGGCTTCCTGAATCGATTTTATCGGATGTCGACCCAAACACCGTGGCGCCAATATCCGCGGCCAGCGTGCTCGCGCCAACGATAGTGATCGCTGTGTCGCCATTTCCAATTGTCGGGATAAATGTGAACTTTCACGTCGGATCCGTAGGTGGGGCGGCCGTGAACATGCCAGCAATCGCCGTCGTCGTTGCAGACAATCGCGGCCGATGCGCCCGTCGCGGCCAGCATCAAGGCACCTGCGGCAGTCAATGCGGCTTTGGTAAGCGTTCTCATAAGTCCTCCTGTTTTCATCCAAAATGGTTTTTGCTTTTTGATCAGCGCCTCTCCGTTCCTGCCTCGGTCATCGCGGCGATAAAGCTGCATATCCTTCGGCAGATGGACCGAATTCCAAACGACGCAATGAATCGTTGGTTCCATGAATTCATGAGGCATTGGGTGAGTACGGAACGTCCCAACAAGGATGCCGCCCCCGCAATCGCATTGACGGAAGTGCCGGCGCCGCCATAAGTCACGGCCGGCGGCAAAACGTCGGCACGCATACGCCGCCTTTTTGCTTTCGTTGGAGTATTAGAGACCCGCCGCCAGTTCGATCCGGTGCGTCGACGTCAGAGATATCCTATGAACCTGCTAGAGCGCGAAGAGCGCATCCCGCTTTCGCGTCAAGATCGTCCCGATTTGTCGGCGAGGCCGCACAATCTCTCGTTCGTCGAGTTCGTAGCCTTGACGGCGGCGCTGATGGCGCTCACCGCGGTCTCGATCGACATCATGTTACCGGCGCTGCCGCAGATCGGCTCAGCCCTCGGCGTGACGAGCGAGAACGACCGGCAACTCATTGTCATCGTCTATATGGCGGGTTTCGCCGCCGGTCAGATTTTCTTCGGTCCGCTCTCGGATCGTTTCGGCCGCAAGCCTATGCTTCTTGCCGGGCTTGCGATTTACATCGCCGGCACAGTTGCGGCGCTATTGGCCGGTGCATTTCCCGCGCTCCTTGCAGCCCGTCTGGTACAGGGCATCGGCGCAGCGTCTCCGCGCGTCATCGCTATCGCCGTCGTGCGCGACCTCTACGGCGGCCGCCAAATGGCGCGCGTCATGTCGTTTGCGATGATGGTCTTCATCGTCATTCCCGTGCTCGCGCCATCGATCGGTCAGGCGCTGATCCAGCTCGGCAATTGGCACTGGACATTTTACGCATTGCTGGCGATGGCGGTCCTGATCGCCTGCTGGTCCAGCTTGCGGCTGCCCGAAACGGCGCGCCAGGCTCTCGGCGCCGAACCGCCGGCGGGTCTCTCGGAATCTTTGCGAACCGTCTTATGGAACTCGCAGACCATGGCCTATGGCGCAGCGGGGGGCTTCATGTTCGGCTGCCTCCTCGCGTACGTCGCGAGCGCTCAGCAGGTGTTCGTCGAGGTGTTTAGAATCGGAGAGGCATTTCCCGTCGTCTTTGGAGCGATCGCCTCGGCCATGGCGATCGCGTCATTCGTCAATGCGCGGCTCGTCGGACGCCTTGGCATGCGCCGTCTTTCCCATTC
>JAICLG010000214.1 GCA_025927515.1 Hyphomicrobium sp. | reverse complement strand
GATCCAGTCGAACCTGAAAGAGACGGTCACCCGAGTGCTGGCGTCCCTGACCCCGCGTGAGGAGCGCGTCCTGCGCATGCGCTTCGGGATCGGGATGAATACGGATCACACGCTGGAGGAAGTCGGGCAGCAGTTCTCGGTGACGCGTGAACGCATCCGGCAGATCGAGGCGAAGGCTTTGCGCAAGCTCAAGCATCCGTCGAGAAGTCGGAAGATGCGGAGCTTCCTCGACCAGTAACCCCTACTCCCCTCCCGCTCGCGGGAGGGGCCGGGGGAGGGCCTGTCACTAAGCGCGTGACCTCTCCCCGCTCGTCCTGAGCGAAGTCGAAGGGCGCCACGCTCGCACTTGGCCCCCTGCCCGTCACCCCGGACTTGATCCGGGGTCCACCTGTTCTACGATCGGCGTCCTCGATGCTTGAGGGGGCTAACATGAAGACGATTCTCGCGCCGCTTGCCGGCTCGCTGCTGCTGCTTTCGCAGCCCGCCTCCGCAGCGCCCGCGGCAGCGCCGCCACCTCACCCGGCACCCGCCGCAGCCCTCAACCCGGAGTCGCTGGCCGTCGCCCACCAGATCCTCGACACCGCATTCCCGCCCGCGAAGCGCATGCAGATGTTCGGCTCGATGATCGACAGCCTCACGGAACAGATGAAAAGCGCCGTGCCCAGCAGTCAGTTCAGCAACGACAAGGACTTCCAGGCGCTTCTCGACCGTTCGCAGGCGCGCATGTTCGCGGAACTGAAGGCGGCCACGCAGGATGCGATTCCCGATTACTTTGAAGCCATGGCCCGTGCCTATGCCCGCGACTTTTCGCTCGACGACCTCGACGCGATCCTGGCCTTCGCGAAGACTCCGACCGGCCAGCACTTCTTCGAACGCTCGACGCAAATCCTCAAAGACCCGGACGTCCAGGCAGCGAGTCAACGCATGAGCGCGAAGCTGATGGCCAAGCTTCCCGAGATCACGCGGCAGTCGATGCAGGACGTCGAGGACTATGTCGCGAAGAAGCAAAAGGAAGAGCAGGCAGCCAAGCCGACACCGGTGAGCTGAACGGCGCCGCAACCGAAACTCCGCGAACCCGTCCGACGTCACGCGGATTCACTCCGCGTGACCTCTCCCCGCTCGTCCTGAGCGAAGTCGAAGGGCGCCCTTGATCCTTCGCCGCCCTCCTCTACTATTCCCTCTGCACGGGGAATTTGGGGGGATTATGAAGAACTTTGGCCTGTTAGCCGCGGCGGCGCTTGCCGTTTCGATCCCGAACTCTGCATGCGGCCGGTCGGCAGCCGTCCCCGCGGAGGCGGATACCGCGAAGCTCGTGGAGGCGCGGGCCATCATCGCCGTCGTCTTCCCGCCTGCGCAGCGTCAGCAGATGACGGACAAGATGCTGAACGACATCACCGCGCCGATGCGAGCGAACTTCCCCAAGGCTGCCATGGAGGACCCCGGTCTCCACGCCATCGTCGACGATTTCATCAACCAGAGCCTCGCCGCCCAGCGACCGCTGATGGCGAGGCATTTCCCGGCCCTGCTCGAGGCGATGGCGACCGCCTACGCGCGCGAATTCTCCCTCGCCGAGCTCAAGGACATCCACGCCTTCGCCGACACGCCGAGCGGGCGGCATTATCTGTCGAAGTCGACGGCGATGATCGGCGATCCGGCGGTGATGAAAGTGAACGCAGCGATCGTCGCCGACGCCCAGGCAACGGGGGCGCCGATGCTTGCGGACTTCAAGGCCAAGCTGATGGCATATCTCCAGTCGCACCCCGACGTCATGGCCAAGATCGCCGCGCAGGGTCAGGGGAAGTAAGAGGTCCGCCAGCAAGGCTCGGGCCATGCGGCGGTCCCGAGCCATGCACTCCGTCGCGGCTCCAAGGGGCGCGGAGAAGAACGACCGCCAGGCCAATCGTCACCCCGGACTTGATCCGGGGTCCGCCTTCTTTACGGTCCTGACTTCTCGGAGAGTTTACGCTGAGAGCATCTCGCGGTGCTCACGCTGGCAGGGGGACTGTCATGTTGGGCACGTTGTTGGTGGTGTTATGGATGCTTGCGCCTGTCGGATTAGGCGCAGTCCTTTGGCTGAGCACGAGACGTCTTAGAGAGTGCCAAAACGCCCTGCAAAAAACTCAGCAGGAATTCGATCAGTCCAAGACCCGTTTCGCGGGCGTAGTCAATGCTGACGAAGAGGAAGCTCGTGTCCGGTCAGAAACCGTCCAATTTGCTCGCCAACTCGAGAAGCTGAAATCATCATATATTGAGAAGAAGGCGATCTACGACCGCCTACAAAGTGAGATCGCGATCTTTGATGAGCGCCTCTCGTTTGCGGAAATGGGCGTATACGAGCCACATTTCGAATTCACCGATAGCGAAGATTACAAGGCTGCCATTCAGACGGTACGGGAGCAGCAGAAGCAGATGGTCGCGGCGAAGACTGCCGTCCAATGCCCGACGAAGTGGCACGTCGATGGAAGCTACTCCAAGGGCGAAACCATGACCAATCGGAATGTCCGCCTGACTCTGCGAGCGTTCAACAACGAATGCGAGGCGGCGATCGCAAACACTCGGTGGAATAATGTGAATGCGATGGAGAAACGAATCCTGCGCGCCCAAGAGCAGATTGATAAGATGAATGCCTCAAACACTACCTACATTGCATCGCAGTACGTCGCTTTGAAGTTGGAAGAACTTTACCTCACCCACGAGCATCGTGAGAAAGTGAAGGCGGAGCGCGACGAACGGGCAGAGGTAGCGAGACTCGCTCGTGAAGAGCAAAAGCTTCTCCGCGACTTGGAACGAGCAGAGGAAGAAGAAGCGCATTACGCGAAGTTGCTCGACAAGGCCAAGGCCGAAGCACGACTCATCGTTGGTCCGCAGTTGAAGGCTTTCGAAGACCAGATCACGACGCTGGAGAAAGATCTCGCGGCGGCCCAAGCGAAAGCGGAGCGAGCGAAGGCGATGGCCGAGCGAACGCGGTCTGGCTATGTCTATATCATTTCGAACATCGGTTCATTCGGTGAGGGCGTTGTGAAGATTGGGCTGACGCGTCGGCTCGATCCGGTCGATCGTGTGCGTGAGCTCGGCGATGCGAGTGTGCCTTTTTGTTTTGACACTCACGCCATGATTTATAGCGACGACGCGCCAGCGCTAGAGCACGCGTTGCACAGCGAGTTTGAGACGACGCGCATCAATATGCAGAACAACCGTAAAGAGTTCTTTCGTGCATCAATCGAGGAAGTTGAAGCGGCTGTCAGACGTCTGGCTCCGCAGGCGCAATTCTTCAACAACATCGAAGCTCAAGAATACCGCGAAACTCTCGCCCGTCGACAAAGCGACCTTGAAAGAGAGGTAGCCTTGCAATCAGCCGAGTTTCCAGCAGAGCTTTGATCCGATCGCGGGTCCGAACACTTCGTATCAAATGCGTGCCCCAACGAGAGCCTCTCTTCCAACTTGCTACAGTCGGTAAGGGCCGCGCAGTATCTGAAATCGGGCTTGGATTATTGAAGATGGAAAAAAAGGCGGCCCTAAACTCGAGCCGCCTTCCGAAGTGCGTCATTCATTCGGGTCTGCCACCCTGGCCCACCCTGCTTGAACCAATCAATCACTTCCTCATCGAGGCGCAGTGAGACCGCCCGTTTGACCTTCTCAGCCTTCGGTCGACCTCGCCGCACCAATTTGGTGCCGATGAACGCATCGGCTTCTGCAAACCAATCCTCATCGAGGTTCGGCTTGCGCTCATCCGCTTTCGTCGCGGTGACGGTGATATCTTTCACGTTCTCCATAGTTTGCTTTCCACATCGTAATGATGCGGCGGTCTTCATCTCGCAGAGTCCAGACGACCAGGACCACCTGATCTCCCATCTCTCCTACGGTTAGGAACCGTTCTTCGTCGTAGTCACGATCATCTCGCCTGGTGAGATGAAACTTATCAAAAATTCCCGCAGCATCTTTAAAGTCGAGACCCCGAGAGTTCAGAACTTCAAGACGCTTATTCTCATCGTACGTTACTCTCATTTCTCATTATTCCCGTTGGTGACCGCACCCGGTCAGATCGGAGTAGCTTCATCATCATCATCGTCCCTCTGAACGAGCTGACTTGCGTCAGCCTTTAGGCTTCGGACCATTCCGCGCCATTTCCTGTATATACGCTTTGCCTAGCAATGTGTCAATGCCGTAGATACGCATAAAGCTTCTGCGATGAGTGATGTCATGGACCTAAAGTTCGCGGCCGCGCCTCGGTCATCAGTATCGAAGGACCCCGTTCTACCGTGTCGCGCCTGGGTTCGGCGGCACTGTTGTTCGGCGCCGAGCGTTTCGTATCCATGACCATCATCCGCAGCGGCACCCAGGCGCCGGTCAAGGGCCCCGCCGATTACTTCACCGGCGACGTCACCATCGAATGGCAGTTCAGCCGCGACCTCCCCGCCCGCCTCGCCGGCGCCATGGTCCGGTTCGAGGCCGGCGCCCGCTCCAACTGGCACACCCACCCGCTCGGCCAGACTTTGATCGTCGTATCCGGCACCGGCTGGCACCAGTGCGAGGGCGAGGCGAAGGAGACCATCACCACCGGCGACATCGTCTTCTGCGAGCCGAACCGCCGCCACTGGCACGGCGCCACGCCCGGCGAGCCCATGGCCCACATCGCCCTCCAGGAAGCGCAGGGCGGCAAGGTCGTCACCTGGATGGAGAAGGTCAGCGACGACGAATATCTGGCTTGAGCCACCGAGCGCAGCGACGCCGACGCGTAAGCGTCGCCGGAGCAGCGTCGAAGAGATGGCGATAGCCGGCCGGCGGGGCGCGCCGCCGGACTTGATCCGGTGGTGCGAACCCGTCCGACGTCACGAATTCATTTCGTGACGGCAGAGCCGAGCCCGCCGCGCGCAGCGACCCTTGGCCCCCGCCCATTTGTAACAATCCTTCCATTCCCGCTTCGCCCGGACAGGCGCATAATCGCGCCTCCCCCATGCCGAAGGGAGGATCACATGAAGAAGCTTTTGCTCGCCGTCACCGCCGTCAGCCTGCTGGCAGGCACAACTCCGTCGTTCGCCGCCGCGCCGTGCAAGGACAAGCACGGCAAGTTCATGAAATGCCCGGCCAAGCCCAAGGTCTGCCGCAACGCCAAGGGCCACT
>JAICLG010000407.1 GCA_025927515.1 Hyphomicrobium sp. | reverse complement strand
CCGCCAAATGCGCTAATCGCGATTCCGCCAACAAAGCTTGCGGCGACAAAACTGAGAGATCCCCAGAGCCGCAGACGCCCGTAATCGAGCCCGCGTGCGCGCGTTCCCTGCACGGCAATCGTGTCGATCAAGGGCATGCTTGTCGAGTTGCAGATCACAAGCAAAACGACAAATACCAGGATCGGCCAGAACCCGTGCGATAGCGGCATCACCAGCACGAAAGCCAGCGCAGCCCACCCGAGCAGGATCAGATAACGGCGGTGTTGCCGACTGCGATCCGCAGCGACGGCGACGGTCGGCGTCACCAACGCGCGCAAGAAAAGCGGCGCCGCGATCACGGCGCTGATTTCGCCTGCTGTCAGCCCCTTCCAATCGAGCCACACCGGCATGAACGGCACGTACATGCCGTAGACGACAAAGAGCGCGCCATAGAACAGCGCGACCGGCAGCACGAACTCGCGCCGCTTGAGATCGCCCTCTCCCATCATGCCCCCGCATCCCTCGAAAATGCTCAAATGCTCATCAACGTCTTAGTCGCCCGATGCGAAATTGATACGTCTTTCAAAACCGCGGGGCTTATCCCCGGTAAGAAGGCGCCGCCTCCTCTTCAGGTCCGGAGAATCGCATATTCGTTGAGCGTTTTTGCGGAGCACAACACGACCATGCAGCCTTTTTCTTCTCCGGTCGTCGAGGACACCGAGACCGAATATCGGGCGATTGAGACGACGCTTCTCGAATCCGCGCGCGGACGCTGGTTCCTCGCCGAGCACGGCAGACGCGCCCGCCGGCTCGACAGCAATCTTCTGGAAGATGCCATCAGGCGACTTCAAAGCTCTTTGCGCGAACCGCCCGCCCTCCTCGGCCAGCTCAAGGCCGAGATCGAAGCCGTTAAGGCGAGCCTCGCCGAAACGCGGGCCAACCTGATGGCGCGGCCGACTGTCGATGAAAGCATTCTTCCGACGCATGCGATCCTGAAGGCCGCCGAAGACATCCACGATATCGCCTGGTCGCTTCAGGCCAACCCGTTCGATCCCAAGGGCTGTGAAGAAATTGCGCGCAATGCCGGCAAGCTTTACGCGATGAGCCAATCACAGGCGAGCCAATCACGCCGTGCGGTCGCAGCTGCCAACACCCTCGATTCCGCGGCGAGTAAACTGGAAGGTATCCTGGAAAGCGTTCTGCACGAGCTCAAAGTCGACGACGCCGCTTGATTGAGGACGTTTCCCTTACTGCTTAGACGAAGAAACCGGGCAAATGCTCGGTTTTTTCTTCGACCAAGCGGCAAAAGCGCCGCCTACCACCTCGTCCGGACGCCGACAGAGAACAGATCGACGGACGCCTCGACGTCACCCCGGAACGGGCCACCGCCTGTCGGCGTGTAGAGATCGATGCCACCATCTTCGATAAAGATGTGCGAATAACCGACGTCGAGGGTGATCGCATCGCTCCACTTGTAGCTTGCACCGACGCTCAGCCAGACTCGATTGTTGTCGGGAATTTGGACCAGACGCTTTGTAGCGCT
>JAICLG010000280.1 GCA_025927515.1 Hyphomicrobium sp. | reverse complement strand
GTGGTCGAGACAACCGCCATAGCCGATAGCCTCCATCAGTCAAGCGGGGCGGGAGACAAGACAAGGGGAGCGATATGGAATCTGCTTGCGCTGTTGCCGTCCGTTCCTTTACATTGGAACATTATGTGAACGATGGCGCTTCTCAAAGGCGTGGACAAAAGCAAATGGTAGTAAGCAGCTCGATCGCCTAGCCTCTAATGTCGGTTAGAGATTCTGCGGCAGGACCGCTGATACAACTAAGCTTTGGCGGCGTTCTTTTCGATTGAAGCCGCGCGGCGCCCTGGGGCGTCGGAAGTTCAAACCAAATTTCTAAGGAGATCTGCGAATGGCAGGTTCGGTCAATAAGGTCATTCTAGTCGGCAACGTCGGCAAGGATCCCGAAATTCGCCGCACGCAGGATGGACGGCCGATTGCCAATCTGAGCTTGGCGACCAGCGAGACCTGGCGTGACAAGCAAACGGGCGAACGCAAGGAAAAGACTGAGTGGCATCGCGTCGTCATCTTCAGCGAGCCGCTGTGCAAGGTCGTCGAGCAGTATGTGAAGAAGGGCTCGAAGCTCTACATCGAAGGCGCACTCCAGACGCGGAAGTGGACGGATCAAAGCGGCGCCGAAAAGTATTCGACCGAGGTTGTGCTGCAGGGATTCAACGGCACGCTGACGATGCTCGACGGTGCCAGCGGTGGTCGCGGCGCCTCGGTCGGCATGCAGGAAAGCGGATCCGATTATGGCTCCGACGGCGGCTTCGGCTCCAGTGAGCCGCGCCGCGTCACCAAGACGGGTGGCGGTTCGAAGGGTAACTTCGACAAAGCCCTCGACGACGAAATCCCGTTCTAATTGGTGCTTTGCGCTGCCGCTTCTTTCCACGTCATGGCCGCCCTGCAGTAGGAATACCTTCTCCCCAAGGGAGAAGGGTGGCCGAAGGCCGGATGAGGGGATGCCCGCACACGCGCGAACACCCGTCATCCCCGCGCAGGGGACCCGTCCAAGCATTAGGAGAACACGTACCGCAGGCCTGGGCAGATCCCGGCCTTCACCGGGACGACGTGAGGCCAAGCAGTTATAACCCTATGGCCCGGCTCAGCCGGGCAATCCAGAGCCACGAAAAACTCGTAACGTCTCATCTCGGACGAACGGCTCACTTCGACTTCAGAAACTCGATGATCTTCTTCCGGGTATCGGCATCGCCGACTCCGGAGAACGGCTTCATATTGTTGTTTTGAACGACGCTGTCCGGATTGGCGATGAACTTGTCGAGCGACGCTTCATCCCACGTGATCTCGGCTTGCTTCATCGACTGCGAATAATTGTTGTATCCCTGGACCGATCCGGATTTGCCTCCGACGACGCCGTGTAGGCTTGGACCAAGGCGGTTGTCGCCCTCCTTCCACGAATGGCAGGTTCGGCAGTTGTTATTGAAAGCCTGCTCGCCGGAAACATCGTCAGCAGCGTGCGCAGCTTGGGTGAAAAACGTCGAAAGCGTCAGCACCGCTGCCATGACAAAAACATGCATCGCAATTTCCTTTGTTCACCATACGCACGTCGCTCGGACGTGCCGTGCCGAAATCGGCAATTGGCAATGAAAAAAGAACGCAAAAAACCCGGCGCCGTTCCGCGCCGGGTCGGTTCGTGGCCATTGATCGGAAAAGAAAGAAGATTTCCGGATCGAACTCAGTTTTTAGGAGCTTCGTCCTTCGGCGCGTCCGGAGCAGGCTTCACGCTTTCCTTCGCTTTCGCGATGGCATCTTGCGCTTCCTGCTTTGCCTTCTCTATCGCGGGGCCAGCCTTTTCCTTGGCGGACGCGTATGCTTCCTTCGCGGCCGCCTTCGCCTTCTCGTAGGCGGGACCGGACTTGTCGCGAAGTTCTTCGCCCTTTTCGGCGGCGCGCTGCAGCCAGCCTTTCGGCGGACTGATGCGTTTATAAGCCGGAGCGGCGGTTAGCGCGTCCTTGGTTGCCACCGGCAGGGTGATGACGATGCCCTTGTCCGTCGACTCGATGCTGAGCGCGGGCAGCCGGACCGCAACCTTCTTTTCGCCGACGCCGAGAAGACCGCCGACGCCGATGATCGCGCCGACGATCTTGTTGTCCTGATCGACAACCAGATCCTCGATGTCGCCGATGACCTTGCCGTCCTTGTCGTGCACGTTGACGCCGATGAGACGATCCTTCGCGAGATACTCAGTCGGCTGTTGTTCAGCAAAAAACGTGTCGTCCGCGAGAGCGGGAAGCGATCCCGCCACGATCGCGATGAAAGCAAGTGCGAAAATCCTGGGGCTCATGTCGAAGTCCTCATTATGGTCACGCACGGGCCTTGCGAGGCCCCATGCTGCCGGCACAAACGGGATCAAGCAAATCCCGAATCCGCGCCTTCCGGCAGTATCTCGCGACTATGTCGGCAGCAAGTCGCAGGGATGGCGTTTATCGAACAGAGGCGATTGTGTAACATATTGAATTAAAATAATAAATTTTACATAACGAATTCGCGTCACGTCGCCGCGCCGATAGCATTTTTGCGCCGTTTCGGGTAACCTGCAAAGCATCTTGCCGCGCCAGCGATCCACCCGCGCTGTAGCCGCGATCTGCCTCCAGGAAAGAGCTGACTTTGACCGACAATAGCGACGACGAAAGACCCGCAGGCAGAGAGCCGAGCGACATCCGCCCGATCTCGATTTCCGACGAGATGAGGCGTTCGTATCTCGACTACGCCATGAGCGTCATCATCTCGCGTGCGTTGCCCGATGTGCGCGACGGTCTGAAGCCCGTGCATCGCCGCATCCTCTTTGCGATGAACGAACTCGGTCTTGATTGGAACAAGAAGTACGTCAAGTCGGCACGCATCGTCGGCGAGGTGATGGGCAAGTATCACCCGCACGGCAACCTCGCGATCTACGACGCGCTCGTGCGCTTGGCGCAGGACTTCTCGATGCGCGTGCCGCTCGTGGACGGGCAGGGGAACTTCGGTTCGATCGACGGCGACCCGCCCGCGGCCGAGCGCTATACGGAATCCCGTCTCGCGAAAGTCGCGAGCTTTCTGCTCGACGATCTGGACAACAATACCGTCGATTATCGCGACAACTACGACGGCACGATCCGGGAGCCCTCGGTTCTCCCCGCCAAGTTTCCGAACCTGCTCGTCAACGGCGCGGGCGGCATCGCGGTCGGCATGGCGACGAACATCCCGCCGCACAACCTCGGCGAGGTAATCGACGCCTGCATCGCCGACCTCGACAATCCGGAAATCGGCATCGATGAATTATCGCAGATCATTCAGGGACCGGATTTCCCGACGGCCGGTCTGATCCTCGGCCGCGGCGGCATCCTGTCCGCCTACCACAAGGGTCGCGGCTCGATCATCATGCGAGCGCGCGTCACGATCGAGAACATCCGCAAGGACCGCGAAGCGCTGATCGTCAGCGAGATTCCCTATCAGGTGAACAAGCGTACCCTGATCGAAAAGATCGCCGATCTCGTGCGTGATAAGAGGATCGAGGGCATCTCGGATCTCTGGGATGAATCGAACCGCGAAGGCATCCGCATCGTCATCGAGTTGAAGCGCGACGCCGTCGCCGATGTCGTGCTGAACAACCTCTACAAGTATTCCGACCTGCAGACGACGTTCGGCGCCAACATGCTGGCGATCAACGGCGGCCGGCCGGAAAGCCTGACGCTGAAGGACTTCATCTCGGCCTTCACGTCCTTCCGTCAGGAAGTCGTGACGCGGCGGATCAAACACCTTCTCAACAAGGCGCGCGACCGCGCGCACGTCCTCGTCGGCCTCGCCATCGCCGTCGCCAACATCGACGAGGTCATCAGGCTCATCCGCACGTCGGCGTCGCCCGCGGAAGCCAAAGAACAACTGATGACGCGCGATTGGCCCGCCAAGGACATGGCGCCGCTGATCGAGCTGATTGCCGATCCGCGCCACAAGCTCGCGTCGGATGGAACCTACAAGCTGTCCGAGGAGCAGGCCAAAGCGATCCTTGAACTGCGCCTTTCGCGTCTCAC
>JAICLG010000243.1 GCA_025927515.1 Hyphomicrobium sp. | reverse complement strand
CCCGTCGTCTGCTATACGGGCGACGGCAGCGCCATGTATTCGATCCAGGCGCTCTGGACCGCGGCGCACCACAAGCTGCCGCTCACTGTCGTGCTGGTGAACAATGGCGGCTACCGCATCATCAAGCAGCGGCTGCGCGCGTTCCACAACGATGATCGATTCATCGGCATGGATTTCGACGATCCGCCGGTCGACTTTGCCGCCGTGGCGCGCGGGTTGGGGCTGGAGGCCCTGCGCATCGACGCGCCGAACGGACTCGAAATCCTCGGCGATGCGTTCAGGAATCCGGCGCCGAAGCTGATCGAGGTGGTCGTGGACCGGAGCCTCTGATTTGACGACGATTTTAAGCTTCCCATCCCGCAAGGAATACCAATTTCACGCGTGCGTCTTGCGTCGCCTCCCAGCATCGGCTTTGTTCAATTCAGCCATCGAGGAGACGCGTCATGCGAACATCCATGCTGCTCACCGTATCGCTCATCCTGATCGCGCCGGCCGCTCATGCACGCGGCGGCGGATCGCACCACACCAGCCACTCCGACATCACGGTCACCAAGACGACCGACAAGGGCTCGACCAAGATGATGAGCCGCGACGCCGCGTCGGGCAAAGCGACCGGCAAGCGCATGTATAAGCCCTATACCGCGACGACCAGCGCCTTGCGCGGCAACAATACAAACAACCAGAAGGGCGGACGTTATCTGGCGTCCTCCGCCAAGAAGCCGCCCGGCAAGCGCAAGCTACCGACTCTGACGCTCAAGCACGGCACGCACGATTGAGGCGCTCCGGACACATCGGTGGCCGCGGCTCACGGCTACGCCATCTTAGGGTTTTGACCGATATCAATGCGGGTCAGTCGGCAATTCGGCGGCCTGTGTGCAAAAGGCTGATTGCACATGGCCGTGGCGCCCTCCAGACCCGTTGGCGGGAAGCCAATTGAGCTTCCGACCCTCCACACCGTGCCAATTGCCGAGGTCCTGTCGCATCTCGCTGTAAGCCCCGAACAGGGACTGACGCACGAGCAAGGCGACCTGCGTCTTTCTCGTTATGGTCCAAATGCGCTGCCTGTCGCCGAACCGCGCCCGGTCTGGCTGAAGTTCGTCGACCAATTCAAGAGCCTTCTCATCATCGTTTTGGGCGCAGCAGCGTCCCTTGCCGCGTTGGCCGGCCATTTCAAGGACGCCAGCGTCATCATAACGGTGGTGTTCATGAATGCGGCGCTGGGCCTCTACCAAGAATACCGGGCCGAACAAAGTCTCGCAGCGTTGCGGGGAATGCTGCCGGTCAAGGCGAAAGTTCGCCGTAACGGAAAGATCGGGGAGTTTGACGCAGAACGACTCGTCCCCGGCGATATCGTCCTGCTCGAAGCGGGCGATCAGGTTGCCGCCGATGGAAGGTTCATTCTCTCGGTCAACGTCGCGGTCGACGAATCGTCCCTGACAGGCGAATCGCATCCAGCGCGGAAGGACGCTGGAGCGGTTGCGCGGCTCGACGCTCCGCTTGCCGATCGTCAGAACATGGCTTTCATGAACACGCTGATGACACAAGGCCGCGGCGAACTCGTCGTGCCGCATACGGGCGGCGCCACCGCGATGGGCCGCGTTTCAAGAGAGCTGGCCGCCACCGACGACACCGTCAGCCCGTTGCAGATCCAGCTCGACGTGCTCGGCAAACGACTCGGCGGCATCGCGCTGGCGCTCGTTGGACTTCTGGGGTTTCTGGAATACTTGCGCAGCGTCGATCTCTCGCATGCATTGCTCGACGCCGTTGCTTTGGCCGTCGCTGCGGTGCCGGAAGGGCTCCCAGCGGTCGTCACGATTGCGCTGGCGCTCGGAATGCACCGAATGGCACAGCAACGAGCCATCATAAAGCGGCTTGCCAGCGTCGAAACACTCGGATCGACGACCGTCATTTGCTCCGACAAGACCGGGACGCTCACCCTCAATCAGATGACGGTGCGCACCCTATACTATCGCGGGCAGCGCTTCTCGGTGCTGGGAGAGGGATACGGCAGCAAAGGCACGATCAGACCAGACCAATGCACTCCCGGTCGAATGGATTTTGCGCCGCTACTCGTTCCGCTTGTTCTCTGCAACAACAGCGAGGTGACGGATGTGCAGGTTATCGGCGACCCGATGGAAGGAGCGCTCCTTGTCCTGGCCGCCAAAGGGGGCATCGATCGTGACGCACTGATCGACCGGTATCCGAGAATAGCTGAGGTCCCGTTCGATGCGGCCCACAAATATATGGCGACTGTCCATCGCGACGGAGACGTTGTCCGTGTCTTTATCAAAGGCGCGCCGGACGTGCTCCTCCCCCTTTGCGCGCGCCACCTGACGACCGAAGGGGAGGAAGTGTTTGCGCCCGCAGCGCAATCGGAAGTCGAAGCCACGTATCGAGCCCTCGCGGCGCGCGGGTTGCGCGGCCTGTCGGTCGCCACGCGTACTGTTCCTATCGATCAATTCGACCAAACTCGCGACCTCAAGGAACTGATCGCTTCCGACCTGACCTTCGTCGGTCTGATCGGCCTCATGGACCCACCGCGCCCGGAAGCCAAAGGCGCCATTGCACAATGCGGCACCGCGGGCATCCGCGTAAAAATGATTACCGGCGACCACAAGGATACGGCGCTGGCGATTGCAAGCGAGCTCGGCCTCAAGGGAACGGCGATAACCGGTGCGGAACTGGACGCGATGGATGCCCTGGAGTTGGCGGATCGCATCGACGATATCGCCGTCTTTGCGCGGGTGGCTCCCGAGCATAAGGTAAAGATCGTCCGCGCCCTCAAATCGAAAGGCCATGTCGTCGCGATGACGGGAGACGGCGTCAACGACGCGCCCGCACTGAAGAACGCCGATATTGGCGTCGCCATGGGAATCAGCGGCACAGCGGTGAGCAAGGAAGCTGCCAGCATGGTGCTGATCGACGATAATTTTGCGACGATCGTGGCTGCGATAAGGCAAGGCCGCGCGCTCTACGACAACATTATCAAGTTCGTGCGCTTCCAGATGTCGACGACAATCGGCGCCGTCCTGACCGTCTTCTTTGTGCCGCTCGTCGGGCAGCCAGAGATATTTACGCCGCTCCAGATTCTCTGGGTCGCGATGATCATGGATGGACCGCCGGCAGTCTCGCTCGCGCTCGACGCGCCCCGACCGGGACTCATGACCGAGCCTCCGCGTCCACGCGACGAACCGCTGCTGCCCTTTCCCCGGCTCGTCAGGATCGTCATGTACGGGCTGACGATGATGGCAGGGACGATGCTCGTGTTCCACTACGGTCTTCAGACGGGAAACGAAGCACGGGCACTTACGCTGGGATTCACGACATTCGTGTTGTTTCAACTTTTCAACGCCGTCAATGTCCGCACCGAAGACGGCTCCGCCTTCAATCGCCGCTTTTTCGACAATCCGATGCTCTGGTTGTCGCTATCTGCGGTCCTCGCACTACAGGTCGTCGTCGTAAGTTGGGCGCCCGCTCAAAATTTATTCAATGTCACCGCCTTGAGCCTTTCCGATTGGGGCCTCGCGACCTGCACCGCCACGTCGGTCTTGTTCTTCGACGAGATACGAAAACTCGGTAGCCGCTGGCTTCGCACGGTCACCGTCGCCTGAATCCTCGTCCCGAGTCCGTTGATCTGTATCAATTATTCGAAGTGCGCCGGCCGTATCTTCCGACATCATCAGGGAGGCGAGCATGGACAAATTTCCGGTCCTCAGATTTGCCGTTGCGGCGGGGCTCTTCCTGTCGCTCCACGCCGTCATCGTGACAATCGGCGCGATGACCGGCGTTCCCGGCATGCGCCCTTTTGCCGACCTGCTCACACAGTTCTACGGACCATATGGATACTCAGTCTCGGGAGCAGGGATTGTCGCGGGCGCGCTTCTCGGATTCTCTGAAGGCTTCGTTCATTTCGGCATCTTCGGCTTGATCTATAAGTGGCTGCCGATCTCCCGGTAGCCCGTCCGGCGGGCCCAGCTTGGGGAGCCGGCGGATACGGAAATCGGGTGGTTTCATCCGTCATTGTCGCCGATGGTCGGCTTCGCAGGCGCGCGAACGCGCCGATCGGAGCCCACGATGAAGCCAGATTCCTTCACCATCCCCGCGCCGTCCGTGATCGGCGTCGCAGAAACGCGCGTCGCCAAATACGACTGGCCGGCGGTTACGGCCGATCTCGACGCCTATGGCTGCGCCGTGCTGTCGAACCTGCTCACGGCGGAGGAATCGCACGGCATCGCCGCGCTCTACCCGGACGAGACCTTGTTCCGGAGCCATATCCACATGGCGCGGCACGGCTTCGGCAAGGGCGAGTATCGCTACTTCAAATATCCCCTGCCCGAACTCGTCGGGGCTTTACGCATCGCGCTCTACCCGCGGCTTGCCGGCGTGGCGAACGCATGGGCGGCGCGGATGGGACAGGACGAGCGCTACCCGGACGACCATGCGGCGTTCCTCAAACGCTGCCACAAGGCGGGACAGACGCGGCCGACGCCGCTGCTGCTGCAATACGTCGCCGGCGACTTCAATTGCCTGCATCAGGATCTCTACGGCGCGCTCGCCTTCCCGATCCAGGTTGCGATCCTTTTATCCGAGCCCGGACGCGACTT
>JAICLG010000194.1 GCA_025927515.1 Hyphomicrobium sp. | reverse complement strand
GAAAGCCTGCTGCTATGACCCGCCCTCCGGCGAAGCGACTTCGCTCGATCCCGGCATTGGGGGATCGTCTAATGGTAGGACTGCAGACTCTGACTCTGCCTGTCTAGGTTCGAATCCTAGTCCCCCAGCCACCTTTTATGAGCCGGAATTGCCATTTAGCAATCAAGGCATTAGCTCATCAAACCATTTGTCAGGTATACCGCGTAGTTATACCCCGCAGCGAGGTTCGACGCCCATCGTCTGCAGCCGCCTGGGCGGATTTCGGCGCGATCTACACATTAACGGATGGAAATCACCACGACCCTATCCTCGGCGGACGCTCAGTGCTGACGTCTCTTGGTTATGGCCCTGATGGGAGGCAAGCGGAGGCGTACCAGAAAGTCGAAAACGGCGGGTCATGCCTCAGACGGGTGCGATCAATCGCGTCCGTGATGGATACGCGCTAACGGCTTCACCGAACCCGCTCAAAAAGCGCCGATGCTGTTCGGCCAAGGCATTGATTGAGCGCAAAGGCTAAATTCTCTGCCCCGCGGTAGTAACGCCCGGTACAAACTACCTCGCGTCCCTTGGCAAATGGGCGTCATACCAGTCGGCGGCAAGTCTCACGACTTAATCCAAAGTGCCCTTTTTCCTCGAACGGTGCGTGGCGCCAGGCACGATTTTGAGCTGCCGCTGGCATGTCATTCGAGCGAGGGCCATTTCATCAAGTTCGATAACGTCGGTATCGGCTCCGCCAACGATCAGCAGGGTGGGAGCTGACACGAGAGGCAGCGCCTCGCCGGCAAGATCGGGTCGCCCGCCGCGCGATACGACTGCAGATATCTGGCCTTGAAGATCAGCCGCGGCGCACAAGGCGGCGGCGCCTGTGCTTGCTCCGAAGAGTCCGATCCGCAAGCGACAGGTATCCTTGTCCGCACGTGCCCATTCGACGGCGAGCCGCATTCGACGCGCCAATAACGGAATATCAAAAATGTTTTGACGATGAAGCGCCTCCGCGTCCGTCAGCAAGTCAAATAAGACAGTTGCGTAAAGATGCTCATTGAGAAGCTCGGCGACGTGTTGATCACGAGGGCTCGGCGGCTCGATCCGCTACCATGCGCAAATATGATGAGGCCACGCGCCTCTTTCGGCAAGGTCATCGTGCCGTGAAGTTGAGGGGCGCCAATCCTTATGTTGCGTGTTTCGACGAGTTGATTTTTTTGCATTTGCCCGTCGGCCCTATTTTACAAAAAACAAATCTACGCGTTGAGCCGCTACGACAGAGGCATTGGGCAGCATGAACGAAGCCTCACCTTGACCGCGATCTATGCCGCAGGCTGAGCATACTCTGAATTGTTGGAACCAAAGGCTATTGGCCGTCTGCTCCGTCGATTGACTTGACCGCATAGAAGCGATCGTATAGTTCAACAATATGGTTGAACGATACGATGCCTCGCTTGATCACGTTTTTCACGCGCTGGCTGATCCCTCACGGCGCGCCATGCTTACGCGATTGGCATCTGGCGAATGCACCGTGAGCGAACTCGCAGAGCCGCTGCCGATGTCGCTCGCTGCGGCTTCCAAACACATCAAGGTTCTTGAGAAATCGGGGCTTGTGCGACGTTCGATACGCTGGCGCACACATGTCTGTAGTCTAAATCCCGCCCCCCTTGCCGCCGCGCAGAAGTGGCTCAGTTTTTACGAAATATTCTGGAACGAACGCTTCGACGCCTTGGAAGAGCTGTTCCGCGCAAAAAAGAAAAAGAAGAAGCAATGACATTTCCGGCCAGCCTCGTTTTCAAACGCGTGATACCCGCCTCTCCGGACGAAGTATTCGAGGCCTGGACGCAACCCGGGTTGATAGCGAAATGGCTTGCTCCCGGCGCAAATAAAGTGATTGACGTGCGCAGCGACGTCCGCGTCGGCGGTCACTTCCACATTTGCTCGGTTGCGCCAGACGAAACCCTGCATAGGATCGACGGAACATATCGTGAGCTGAGCAGAGGTCGTCGCATTGGGATGACCTGGAGTTATTCAGGTCCCGTCGAGCTTTTGTGTGAGATGGAAACCCTTATCGAGATCGATTTCTCTCCTACCTCAAACGGCGATACGCTGATGACGGTGACCCAAACCGGCATCGCGACGGACGAAGCCGCGCAAACTTACGGCGAGGGGTGGCCGACATGCTTCGATAAGCTCGGATGCGCGTTCGGAGCGGCCAAAAGGCAATAAAGTTAAAAGGGGGAATCCGATGCCGGCTTTCAAACGGGACCTTCGTAATGCGCAGCCTCGATGGGTGAGCGCATGGTTTTGCGCCGACGCAATCATCGCCTTGGCACCACCACTCTACTGGGCCTTCGATGGCGATAGGACACCTATATTGGGCGTGCCGGTCGTGGTGCTCTATTTCATCGCCGTCTCAACCTGCACCGCCCTGAGCATTATCGCTGCTTATCTATCCGAAGCGTTTCGCGGGGAGATCAACTGATGCTCATCACCTTCGGATGCATCGCGATCTTTTTTGCCGTCATCGTCGTCATTCTGCAACTCAGCGGCATCCGCGACCGCGATTTCACGGAATACGCGGTTGGCGGCCGTTCGTTTGGTCCCGGCTACCAGGCCATGTCCTTCCTGAACACGTGGTATCCCGGTGCGATGTTCACGGCCTTTGGGGGAATGGCGGCAAGCGCAGGGGTCATTTCCTTTTATGTGCTTTCCTACAGTCTGCTCACGGTCGTGTTGATGTACCTGATCGCTAGGCCCGTATGGATATGGGGCAAGACGTTCGCTCTGCACACTCAGCCGGATCTTCTGGCACTGCGTTTCAATTCCCGGCACATCAAAACCATTGCAGCCGTGATCGGGATTGCATCCGGTATCCCGTGGCTCGTGCTTGGCATGCAGGCGCTCGGCACACTATTTCAATACATGTCACTCGGAACGTTATCATTCTCCGAAGCCGTCATTGTCGGCGTAGCGATTATCGCTCTGCGTCAAGTCTGGACGGTGCGGATGGGCATGCGTGGTGTCGTCATCTCCGATTTTGCGCAGGGTATCGTCGCTTACGTTATTGGCGTTATCGTGCTTCTAGGGTTGATTGCGTGGATGGTCCTATCGCAGGACATAACATTTTCGTCCCTGGATGACGCGAAGTTTGCAATTCCGAGCTTAGGATCCAAGGAAGGCCCTCTCTACGTTTTCAGCCTGATCCTGACCGGCACGATCGGCGGTTGGTGCTGGCCCTACATATTCGTGCGGCTGTTCACGGCTGATGGCGTCCATAGCCTCAAGAAATCCGCAGCACTCGCTGTGCCGTTGTCACTCGCTTTCGGCGTATCGCTTCTGATGTTCGGCATGCTCGGCGCACAGGTGCAGGGAGTTTCGGCCGCGCCAAACGATGTCTGGTTCATCGTCGCCCAGAAAGCAGGAGGGCTTTGGCTGCTCGGTCTCGCGGGCGTCATCGTCCTTGCCGCTTCGATGGGGCACACGGACGGCAACATCCAGGCGACTGGCGCGCAGATAGCCAACGATCTCATTGGCAATTACTGGAACCTCGATCAACGCCAGCTCATTATCATCGCCAAGATTGGCATGTTGGCGTTGACGATTCTTGCGTCTTGGCTGGCTTGTCTCGATCTACCGGCACTCTTTCAACTGGCGGTTCTCGCGTACCAGGGGATCATCCAGCTTGCGGTCCCGCAGTTCCTCGGTATCTTCTGGAAACGCGGCAATACATATGGCGCCATCGGCGGCATGGTCGCCGGCTTCGTGACGGCGATTGTGCTCGAACTCATTTATCCCGGATATCTACCTTGGGCGTTCGGTCTAACATCCGGTGCCGTTGGACTCGCGGTCAACCTCGCCATCTATGTGGCGGCAGCCTATCTTTTTCCGCGATCGGGAGCTGAGCAACAGCGCGTTGATGGCCTTTTCAAGCTGGTCGAAGAGAAACAATCGGCGGCGTTCGCCGGGTCGCGCGTGGCTACCCAGCCCGCGTGATTCAGGGAGAAACGTATGAGAAAAGAAGATCTCTTTTCTGACTGTCATCGCGCGATACAGGACCGCTATGGACAGCGGGCGTTGGCGGATCGCACGGCGCAGGCCATTGTCCATACCGAATTTACCGAGCAAGACCGCAACTTCATAAGCGAGCGCGACTTTTTCTTCCTATCGAGCGTCGCGCCCGACGGCCATCCGACGGTGTCTTACAAGGGCGGACCACCGGGATTCGTGAGGATCGAAAATAATGCGCTCGTCTTCCCCTGTTACGACGGCAACGGCATGTTTCTATCGATGGGAAACATCGCCGCCGATTCGAAAGTCGGTTTGCTCTTCATGGATTTCGAACGTCCGCGGCGGCTGCGTGTTCAGGGCTTGGCGCGCTTAGACGAGCACGGCGCGCGCGAGTCTTTTCCTGGCGCCCTTTTCCTTGTTCGCGTCGTCGCGCTTCAGATCTTCGTCAATTGCCCACGTTATGTGCACAAATATACCCGCGTCGAAGCGTCAAAATATGTTCCGCAAAAAGACGGTACGGCGCCGCTCGCACAGTGGAAGCGGCTCAAGATCGTCCATGATACGCTGTCGCCCGAGGATCGAGCTAAGGCAGAACACCAGGGGTTCATTTCACTCGAAGAGTACGAAGCCAAGGTTGAATCGGGCGATGGCTGATTGGCAGTTCTAGCCGTAGCATTCGGTGTCCGTTGTTGAAGACGAAGCAGCGCACCCACTTAGAAACGCGGGATACAGATTTCGCATCTGGTCTCTCCTAGGATGGCTCCCGGCCTGACGGTGGCGGCCTTCTTCTCAAGGTTCGCAACCGCATTGGGGACGTCCGCGTAAAGCTGACGGGGGCCGCAGTCTGCAGCCTTTGCCATTCGCCCGTTGACCCAACGAACGGAGCCTAAAGCCTTTCAGCAGCAAGCGGCGCTCGTCTGCGCGTCCAAGCTGGCTGGCTTCAGGTCGTAGGCCAACGTTCCCCTTACATCTGTTTGATCCAGGCCAATGCGGCGGGCGGGAATCTGTGACGTGATTGTAACCGCTTGCAGGCTGGAACTTAGTCCCGTTTCACACAGCGTCCAGATGATTCAGGAATGGATCAAAGAACTCAAGGATAGCTGCGAAACGTTCAGCGCGACCGCTCACGCGATCGCGATCAAAGCCCAATTAAAAATTGCCGCCCATATCGTGCAACGATGAAATTGAAAGAGCGCCCCCATGTACAAAAATCTGCTCATAGCGACCGATGGCTCCGAGATCGCATCAAAAGCGGTTAGCCAGGGGATCGATCTGGCAAAGACGGTGGGCGCGAAGGTCACGATCGTCACGGTCAGCGAGTCGTTCGCGGGCGCTGTGCCGGTAGAGATCGCAATCGCATATCCGTTCGATGTCTATGAAAAGGCTTGCGAGGAAAATGCCGCTAAGGTCCTCTCGCAAGCGAGCGCGGCTGCGCAGGCTCAGGGCGTGTCGTGCGAGGTGGTCCACGTGATGCAACAAGCTCCCGCTGAGGGAATTATTGAAACCGCTGCGAACCGCCACTGCGATCTCATCATCATGGGTTCGCACGGCTACAAGGGGCTGAAGCGCTTCTTTCTTGGAAGCCAAGCGCATCGGGTAGTCACAGGTAGTCCCATATCCGTGCTGATCTGCCGGTAACTAGCAGCCTTTCCAGCTTGGGGACGCAACTGGTTATTTGGAACAATGCATCCCTGTAAGGAACATCTGTGGAACCAACAAAGCGTTGAGCGGCATCGCTTCTGCGATCGTCATCCGGACTTAG
>JAICLG010000151.1 GCA_025927515.1 Hyphomicrobium sp. | reverse complement strand
CGTCCCGCATAATCCCACTCATCCCGCCGCGACTTGCATGGTGCACCTTCGTCATCCTCGGCCGAGCGCGGCGTAGCCGCGTCGATGGCCGGGGATCCAGCGCAAGACTCGTCGCGAAATTCGACAAGGCGCCTTCGGCAAGTCTTACGCTGGATCCCCGAACGGGATCGCGTTGCTCACCCGTTCGAGGATGACGGAAAGGGCCCGGCGCATGAGGCGACGACCGCTTAACTTTCCGCCGAATACACTCTCACAATCTTATCCCCGCTCTCTCCGCGTCCCCCATACTCCCACTCGTCCCGCCGCAACTTGCAAGGGCTCGAAACTCACACTGGAGGATCGGGCGCGGATGGGAGCATGCCGGGCCGCCAGCGATATCAGCGCGCCTGGAGATCCCTGCCGGCCGCGAGCGGACCACCATGGTGTGGTGTCGCGGTTCAACTCCCGCTCCAAACGCGAGATGCACGGGAGGTGGTGGGTTCACGGCTCGAAAGGAGGTTCGCTTCCTTTCAGGTTGCGAGTGCCCCGGAATGCCGGTTCGGCCGCCGCCGGGTGCATGAACAAGACTTGGCACTGTCACGGGGCGGCGAAGGCTGCATCCGAAATAAAAACACAAGAGCGAGAGGCCTCGCCGTCCCGTCCCTTGTTTGTTTTCCGCCTCCGACCCTGCATCGCAGAGCCGGTCGTCGATCGTGCGCGTGCGGATGCCGTATTTGAGATTGTCATCCGGGCGAGCCCACATGCGAGACCCCGGCCCCAGGATTGAGATAATAATAGAAGGCTGAAAGTCCGGGCTTCCGCTCTGCTCCAACCGGGAGACAAAATACAAAAATCGCGGGAGCCCTGTCGGAACGGCGGATCTTCGTTCGTCTTGAGCTTATGCGATAAGCAATTTTGAAATCACGGAGCTTCGCTATGAAAAACTATCTCGCCGTATTTCTCGGCAAGCCTGAAGCGATGGACGCATGGAAGGCGCTGCCCGAAGCCGAGCGCCGGGATCGCGAAAAACGCGGCATCGAGGCCTGGCACAAATGGGTCGCGGACAACAAAGGTGCGGTGACGGAGATGGGGTCGCCGCTCGGCAAGACGAAGCGAGTCGACAAGAATGGCGTTTCCGACGCGCGCAACGAATTGGGCGCGTGGATCGTCGTGAAAGCGAACACTCAGGATGAAGCCGCGAAATTATTCCTCAATCATCCGCATTTCACGATATTCCCCGGCGACAGCGTCGAGGTGATGGAGTGCCTGCCGATACCTCAAGCGTGAGCTGAGGGACGTTCGTTCGCGACCCTCAGCCGATGCCTTACGAAGCGTCGTCGTCTTCGTGCGGCTTGTCGATGACGTTCTCCGTGCTCGGCTCGCTGTCGTCGTCGTCCTCGATCAGGATATTCGGCGTATCGGCGTCGGCAGTGGCATCGTCGCTATCGGCTTCCTGCGCGGGCGCTACCTCGGCCTCTTCGGCGGCCGGAGCAGTCAGCTTGTAAAACTTGCTTCTCGTTTTCTTGCCGGGCTCCATCACGAATTGGTGGCGCGGCAGCGCCGCTTCCATGTCGAGAGTAACGCCGCAATAGGGGCAGTCGAGCGGCGACCGGTTTAAATCGTAGAAACGCTTGCCACACTCGTCGTTCCCGCACGTGTGCTTCGCGCCGCGCGCCGAATGGACCTGGGCTGCCGTCATGGCCATGTTACTAGTTCCTCGCTTTGTTGTTGGTGCTTTCGAGCACCCTGCTGAAGCGAGATGCACACCGTGATTGAACGTCGTGTCGTTAGTCCAGAGTGCTTGGATAGGTGAGGCTCGATGCCGATTGCCGGATCGCATTCCCGTTCTTGTCATCGACGAACAGGACCAGCTTGCTCGACGCGGAAATGGCACGCCCATAGGCGACCGCGTGCGATTTGATCGCAAAACCCAGGAGGAAAATCCGCCGTGGCCCGCGAAGGACCGACCACGTTTTGTCGCGCTGCTGCATAATGCGGATGAATCCGTTGTCCATAGCGCTGTCGGTCATGACGTCTTTCTGGTTGGCTCGGACAAACGAGCACTAAACTAATGCGCGGAAGCGATTAACATCGAATTGATCGGCAACCCCATGCGTGATTATGGGCGATGCCGCGGAGCGTTGCGGGACGTGCTTCGATGTCGCGCCTTCTGCGCTGATGGCTTTGATAGGGCTCAGAATATATGGGTATCGACAGCAGTTTTCGCAACCTGAGCTGCCTTACGAGCCTGTCGAGTATCTTTGCGACAGTAGGGTAAGACGGCCGCGAAAGCAACTTGAGCGTTGTTTTGCAGATATTTATGAGCCTCGCGGCTATCCTTTTGCGGCCACCACTTCAACTTCAAAACATATCCTCGCTCTAGCCGCCTGCCCCATACTGTCTCGTCCTCGGCGACGCCGAACCGATTTCGGCCCGTTGGCGTTGAAATGAACATGAATGCCCTTTTCAGCACAGTTCACAGGCTGGCTCTTGCCTCGCGCGAGGTCCCCGTACTCATCCGCTACTCCGTGACGATTGTCGTGGTCGTCTTCGTGGTGTGGCTATGGCTCTATTGGGGAGGACAAGATCAACGCCATCCATTCTTGATCTTCTTTCTTATTATATTCGCGTGCGGAGCGTTTCTGGATCGCGGCAACGGCTTTCTCGCGACGTGGCTCAGCGCCGGGCTGATCGACTACTACATGATCGCCCCATATCATACGCTCGATATCGCCAACCCTTCCGACCAGATTGCGCTCATTCTATTCGTCGTGATCGGAATGATCATCGCGGCGGTTGTCGAAGCGTTGCACGTTGGATTGGTAGAGTTGGCGGTCGAGCACGAACTCGCGCGTAAGGCCGTGAGCGATCGCGAAATCCTGCTCGAAGAGCTGTCGCATCGCACGCGCAACGACTTGGCGAACGTGATTACGCTCCTCAATCTGCAAGCGCGAACGGCCGATGCGGGGGCCAGGGAGGCGCTTGCATCGGCGGCGGATCGCGTACAGACGATTGCGCGCGTGCACCGGCGCTTGCAAATTTATAATGACCGGGTCGTGGTCGACACGAAGTCTTATATCAACGAACTCTGCAATGACCTCCGTCTGTCGCGACTTGCATCGCGGCCGATCGCGCTGGAATGCCATGCGGAGAGTCATTCCGTAAGCCTGGAAAAGGCCGTGCCGCTCGGACTCATCATAAACGAATCCGTGACCAACGCGACCAAGCACGCTTTTCCCGACGAGCGGCCAGGGATAATCACGGTCCGGTTCGCGCGCGAGGGATCGTATTACAATTTGACGGTGGCCGATAACGGGATCGGCACCCCGCAGGCACCAACGGGCGGCGGCACCGGCAGCCGATTGATGCAAATGCTGGCGGCCCAACTCGGAAGCAAGATCGCATTCGAAGATCGTCATCCGGGCTCTGCCGTCATCGTAACGATCGCCGTGAAGACCGAAAAATGACGGCAGTTCGGAAGCTATTTACGAACGTGAATCACGCCGGTCATGCTGGGATGGAAACGGCAATAATATATGCTCGTCCCCGGCTTGTTGAACTGCCGCTGTGCGGATTTGCCCGCCGTTATCACGACGTCCCAAGAACCTCCTCTCGCCGTGGCGGTGTGATCGATGAAGTCCGCGTTGACCCACTCGATCGTATCTCCGGGCGTGATTGTGATTTCGGCGGGAGAGAAGGCGAGATCGTTGATGTTCACTTTCACGATCTCGCCCGCGACTCCGGCGCGAGCGCATGCGATTTGCAGCAACAGAAGCACGGCTGCGTGCCGCACGAGGGTTCGCATCGGTGTCATCCGCCTATTGCAATTCGCTCGCCAGGTGTTCGGCGTGTTGCAGGTGTCCTTCGAAGATTTTCAGGCCGGTCTGCAGCAAGCTTTTCAATTCGCCATTCGATGCGGATGGAATGAGCGTCGTCTCCAATGCGCCATCGACTGTCTTGTGAAAGGCGACTTCGTTGTCGACATACGCCTTGTCGAACGCCTTGCCGGAAAGCTTGGCGAGGTCCGCGCGCTTCGCATCAGCCTGTGAAGTCAGGCTCTGGCTGGTCGCATTATCCTCGGGCGTGACGTGCAGCTTCTTGACCAGCGCCAGGGCCTTATCGTTGACCGCCTGATGATCGCGAACCATGTCGTTGGCGAAAGCTCGAACAGCCTTGTTGTGTGATTTTTTCAGCGCGAGCTTGGCTGTCTTGATGTCGATGCTTCCGGCGGTATAGGCAATGTGCGCGATTTGCGGATCTGATGGTTTGTCAGCTGCGAATCCTGGCGAAGAGAAAGCCGCGAGCGCGACCGCCGCGGCTGCGACGGCAGATTGAAGGCGTTTCATGAAAGTGTCTCCGTGCTTGCGAGCCGGGTCGGCTCTGCGTCTCACGAAGCATTGGATACATCTAAGCGATGAAGGTTCCCGGATCTGTTCGGGCAAGACGCGCGACCACGGCATTCGTCAGACGCTCGCAGCGTTTCCCGTCGAACGGAAAAACATCGCTGAAGAAGGGACCGATGTGCTCTTCGAGCGAAGACTTGAGAAGTTTCCGCGCACGATGCAGCCTCGTTTTCACGGTTTCCGGGCGGATGCCATACAAGTCCGCCGTTTCCTCGATGCTGAGGCCTTCGATGATCCGCGCCACGAGAACGGTGCGGAATTCCTCCGGGAGCCGGTCGATTTCTTTTTCGAGAAGCCGGCAAATTTCGTGTTGTGATGCTGCGCGTTCGGGATCCACGGGGTGTTGTCCAGAGAGGGGGAAGGGGATGATGTCGGCATGGGGTTCAGGTGGTGGCTCGATATGTGCGACGGGTGTATCGGTGTGCCGCCGCATGCGTTGCAGGGCTTCGTTCACCACGATGCGCGTTAGCCAAGTTGAGAGGCTTGAATCTCCACGGAAGCTGGCGAGCGATGAAAACGCCCGAAAATAAGCTTCCTGTAAAACGTCCTCGGCCTCCCAATCGTCGCGTACAATGCTGCGGGCGACACGGTAAAGGCGGCGGTTATGGACTTGAATGATCGAACGGATCGCCGCTTCCTCTCTACGGCAAGCGCGCTGAATGAGGTCGGCTTCCACCGACCGGGCCTCCACATCCGACAATGTTAGTGCCATCTCGCATCCTCCTGCGCCACCGAGCGGCCGATTAGATGCAACGGATCAAAAAAGGTTCCGCCGGGAGCAGCAAGAGATGGTTTACCGCGTTTCGGAGATCCTGGAAGACGCAAGTCGGCGGCCGTCCGCGGCTAATGGACCTTGAACTCGCTGCCGATCAGCCTCAGTTCCGCAGGCCGGATGAGCTTCGAGTGGGCCACCGTCACGCGAAACAGCTTGCCGTCGAGTTTCGCCGACCAAAAATCAAGAAAAGATTTGAGCTTCGGAAATCGCGGCGCGCAGTCGTACTCTTGCCAGATATAGCTTTGCAAAAGCGACGGGTGATCCGGAAGCCGGTAGAGGATTTCTGCAGTCGTAAGGCTAAGGCCTGCGAGTTGGGCCTTGAACCCGCGGTCGTAAGACACGTCCCTGTTCGTCACCTAACAATCTCCCTTCAAAAAGAGTGATTGGCGCCCTCCCTGGAATGACGATGATCAAACGAGAATCGTTCCTTGTCCATAGCGAGAGAAGGGTGCTTGCGTTGTTAGCAACGTATGCTGAAGAGTGCTCGAAGCCGCGCATGCGAGATAAGATCAAGGCTGCCGTAGCCGCGCCGCCGGCGCTCGCTTTTGGATATTTGGCTGATGCTTGAAACGGCGCTGAAAAGCCTGACGACGTTTTTCGCAACGATCGGTCCGATCGAAGCGGCGGTTCTGTTCGCGACCTTGACACCGAAGATGCCGCGCCCTGAACGTCAGGCTATCGCCGTGCGGGCGACTTTGATTGCGTCGGCGATACTCGCGTTCTTCACCTTGCTCGGCGGCCCGATCCTGAATCAGCTTGGCGTGTCGATCGCAGCCTTGCAGACGGCGGGAGGCGTGATCCTGCTGGTGATCGCGATCGACATGATCTTCGCGCGCCCCGGCGGCGCCATCAAATTGACGCCGCCCGAGGGAGCGGAAGCGCAGACACGCGAAGATCTCGCGGTGTTTCCGCTCGCGACGCCGCTGCTCGCCGGACCCGGTGCGATGAGCGCCGGTATTCTGCTCGCCGCCAATGCCAGCAGTGAACCGCTTGGCCTCGTTGTCGTCACCGGCGCGCTCGCCTGCATTATGATTGTTACGCTGGCGCTCTTGCTGATTGCTCAGGAGCTGAACCGCGTGCTCGGCATCACGGCGCAGCGCGTGCTGATCCGAGTCTTCGGAATTCTGCTGGCAGCCTTGGCGGTTCAGGCGCTTTTCAACGGCATCAAAGCATCGGGATTAATACCCGTCTGACGCGCGGCGGAATAGCGCCCGGCGGATTCCTGAACGGCCGTTAGCTCCTCCTTAACGCCTCGATGTTTCAATCCGGAACAGCAAATTTCATTTCCGTAGCGTTTAGTAGCGTCGAAAGCGTCAATCAAATGTGTGCGTTTGTTCCTGGCCGGTCGCCGGCTGGTGTCGTTCGTGCGGCGATCGTGCCCCTGCTTTTTTCGGCAGCGGTGTTGGCGGAGGGCGGATGCGCTTCCAACAACGGCAGCACCTATTATGCCAGCGCACCCGCCGTTGCCGCGTATTCGCGGCAAGCCGCCGCCGAGGTGCAAATCGAAGATGACGGGCTGCCGTCCCAGGCTCCGCCCTTGGCGCGTATTCACCAGATGCCGGACGATCCGTCCGAGCCCTATAGCCGCAACTACGGCGGCTTTAATCCGGCATCCGTCGAGTACCATCCAGCCGTTGAACACAAATCGGCAGACGCCTCGGCAGGCTGGGCGACATCATCGCAGCGAACGGTTCCGGCAGACTTGCCGCCCACATTCCGCAGGCAGTTGGCGCAAGCAGGCTACGTCGTCGACTAACACCGCACCCGGCGCGTCGCGAATGCTTTCGCTTGGTGATATGCCAGCAAGATGACCGCATCCATTTCGATCCGCCGTTATCTCGATGTTCCGAACAGCGCCGAGCTCGGCGATGCGATCGACAAGATCTTCTTCGAGTCGAGCAACACGAAGGTGTTCGCAAGCGCCACCGCACGCGCAACATTCCGCGAGCGTTGGCTCGGACGCTACCTCCGCGACGATCCGCAGTTCGCGTACTTGGCGCTGACAGCCTCGAATGGCGTCGCAGGTTATCTCGTCGGTGCAATCGCAGATCCCGCCTCGGCCGCACGTTTCGGCGATGACGGCTATACGGCAGCGTTTCGCGAGGCATCGAAGCGGTATCCCGCGCACCTGCACCTCAACCTCGCGCCGCCCTATCGCGGCTTCGGGACCGGCGGACGGCTGATCGAGGCGTTCGTCGCTGATGCTCAGAGTGCCGGCGCACCCGGCGTGCACGTCGTTACAAGCGCCGCGTCGGATAACGTGCGCTTTTATAATCGCAACGGCTTT
>JAICLG010000297.1 GCA_025927515.1 Hyphomicrobium sp. | reverse complement strand
CATCCTGTCTTCCCCAGATCGCCTCATGACCGCTCGGGATGCGCCGCCATGGCGCAGGCGTCTCTTGCCCGCCGCAGGACTCCATGCTCAGCAGGTTTGCGATGACAACGCTCCCCGAATCCTTTCGGCCTTTCGACGCTCGCATGCTCGACGTCGGCGACGGACCTTGGAGTTATATCGAGGAAGTCGGTTCGAAGGGCGGTCGACCAATCGTGTTCCTGCATGGCGGGCCGGGCAGCGGCTCGCAATTCCTGCATCGCACCCTATTCGATCCCGCCCGCGATCATGTCTTCCTGATCGACCAGAGAGGCGCCGGGCGCAGCCATCCCTATCTCTGCCCCAGCGCGAACACGACCGAGCACCTCGTGCGCGATCTCGAAGCCGTGCGCGAACATTTCGGAATTTCGAAATGGCTGGTGGTGGGCGGCTCGTGGGGTTCGACGCTGGCGCTCGCATACGCGGAGCAATACCCCGACCGCGTCTCCGGATTGGTTTTGCGTGCCATCTTCCTCGGTACGCGTCAGGAAGTTCAGTGGGCCTTCGTCGAGGGACCGAGAATTTTCCGTCCTGAACTTTACGCCGAATTTTGCGAGCGGCTGCCGCCTCAAGAACGCGCCGATCCGCTTGCCGCATACGTGGGGCGTCTTTGCGACCCCGATCCGGCGGTGCACGTCCCAGCGGCACACCTCTGGTTCGCCTACGAGAGCGCGCTATCGGAGATAACTCCGAAGTCTGCGCGGTTGCCGAGGAACATCGACAAAGACTCTCGCCTACCGCCGACGCCGCTCGTTGAAGCGCACTACATCCGTCACGACTTCTTTCTGCAGCCTGGTCAGCTCATCGCCAACGCTGGGCGCTTGGCGGGCATTCCGGGGCGCATCATACAAGGCCGTTACGATCTACTTTGTCCGCCTGCGAACGCTTATGCGCTCGCGGCGGCTTGGCCCGATGCACGCCTCGACATCCTCGACACGGCGGGCCACGCGATGACCGAACCTGGTGTCATGGACGCCCTGCGTCGGGCAATCGCAGAATGCGGAATGCCCGACGCCCCGTAACCTAAGCTCCGCGACATGGTTGCCTGCTCGCCGAACTTTCTTGACTTGCAGGAAGAACACATCGATATAGCGTGTATTGCTCTTCGATGGCGCTCGGGTCCTCGTGCCACTCCAAGCGGTTCAACTACCGCGCTCGACCCTGCATCCAGATCAATCCTTCAGATAAGGCCACGCCCCGAAAGCGCCGGTGTGGGCCATGGGACGCAGCCCGGCACGAGGTGCACGGGCATCGAAGCCCTTGGGATAATCTCACTTTGACAGTTCAGACTTTTGAGGCTTTCGGATTTGCCGAGCCTCTTTCGCGTGCTCTCTCGCAATGCGGGTACACGACGCCGACGCCTATCCAGGTGCAGGCGTTGATGCCCCAGCTTGAAGGTCGCGACCTTCTTGGCATGGCGGAAACGGGTTCCGGCAAGACCGCGACTTTCGTTCTCCCCATCCTACAAAAGCTCGCCTCCGAACCGATCGACCCAGCACCGAAACAAGTGCTGGCGCTGATCCTTGCGCCGACGCGCGAGCTTGCAATTCAAATCGATCAGGAAGTCGCGAGCCTTTCTCGCAACATGCGCATTCGCCGCGCCGTCGTTCTCGGCGGTGTCAGCAAGGGACCGCAGATCAACGCGCTGAAGCGCGGTGTGCACGTGCTGGTCGCGACGCCAGGCCGTCTGCTCGATCTCGTCAACATGCGAACCTGCGATCTCTCGCACATCCAGACGCTCGTGCTCGACGAGGCGGACCGCATGTTCGACATGGGGTTCATCCGCGACATTCGGAAGGTCGTATCGCTCATTCCGGCGAAACGGCGTAATGCGCTCTTCTCCGCGACGATGCCGGACGAGATTCGGAAGTTCGCCTACGAAGTTTTGAAAGACCCCTATCGCGTCGACCTTTCGTCGAAATCGGTCGTTGTCGATCGCATCGACCAGAAGGTGATGATCGTCCGGACTCCGGAGAAGCAAAGCCGGCTTCACACGATCCTCGGGGATGAAGCCTGCAAGCGCGTCATTGTTTTTACCCGCACGAAGCGCGGCGCCGATCGTGTCGCCGACCGTCTTGGCATGGCGAGCATCAGTGCTGCCGCATTTCACGGCAACAAGGCCCAGAACGCTCGTCAGCGCGCGCTCAATGACTTTACGATGGGGCACATCCGCGTGCTCGTCGCGACAGACATCGCAGCACGCGGTATCGACGTTTCAAACATCACGCATGTCGTGAATTTCGACATGCCGCTCGATCCGGAAACATATGTGCATCGTGTCGGCCGGACGGCGCGCAAGGGCAATAGCGGTATCGCGATTTCGCTTTGCGATCCGTCGGAGCGCCAGGAGATCAAGGCGATCGAACGCTTGATGAAGCAGACGATTGAAGTCATCGGCGACGTCGGTGGCGAAGTTCTGCCGATGCCGGAGCGCCACCAGCATCGTTCCGCATCGAATGGCTCGCGGCGGGATGGTGGCCAGAGTGGCCGTGGTCGCGACGGTGGTCCGCGCGAAGATGGTGGCCGTACCAGGCAGGCGCGTCCTAACGGACATCGTGGTGGCACCCGGGGTGGGGAGCGCACTGCAGACCGGCCGGGCGATCGTTCGCACGGTGATCGGGCTCACAGCGCTGCCGCGAACGGCGCCCGCAAAACCGAGTGGCAGCCGACCGATGCACCTGCCGATAGAGCCGCCGTATTCGGCGTGAACGCCCGTCCCGAACGCTCGGAGCGCGATCGTCCGGCGCGAAACCACAAAGATCATTCGCAGCGCGGCGACGGTCGGCCACAGCGTACACGCGCGGATGGTGAGCGGCGCGCGCCCGAACACCGTCACAGCGAACGCCGGGCAGACGGACAGCGTTCGAATGGGCATCGCTCAGACAGCGCCACGTCGGCGGAGCGCAGACCACGCGAAGGCCGGCCGCAGGACAATCGTCCGGAAGGAAATCGGCGCGGTGAACACCGGGCGGCGCACCGCTCCGATGCTCCGCGCGGTGATCGTCCGCAGGGCGGGCACAGCCGCAACGGTGATGGCGCGGCTCGTGATGGCGGACACGCTGCAGAAAAGCGTGGTT
The DNA here is from genome assembly GCA_025927515.1 of Hyphomicrobium sp. Lineage (GTDB taxonomy): Bacteria > Pseudomonadota > Alphaproteobacteria > Rhizobiales > Hyphomicrobiaceae > Hyphomicrobium_B. Next base: position 581 of record JAICLG010000297.1, on the reverse strand, counting down.
ACAGCAATGGCCGCGGCCGGGATGCCAAGCCTGCCTGGGCCGGTTCCGGCGCGCCGAAGTTCATGAAGCGTCGCGACGACGGACGCAGTCGCCAGGATCGTGATCCCGCTTCGTAATGCGATTTCGTCCTTAGAGATGATTCTTGTGAAATGGCCGGGCTTCACCCGGCCATTTTGCTTTCGAACCGAGCTATTTCACAGGTGACCGACCGGTGCCTGCCTGGATCCTGGCCTGCGCCGGGATCGCAAGACTGTTGTTTCCATTTTCCATCACGCCGACAGACTTTCCCCTCCAGGGAAACCGCAGCGAATAATCGGCGGCGGGAGTGTGGCTCAACGGGCGTGCCGCTTAGGACGAATTCAAATTCGGAGATCGCGCACACATCATCTCCCCACCCCTGCCCCCTCCCCGCTGGGGAGGGAGCAACAGCGAAGTGTCGGCTGGTAAAATGGCAGGAAACTATTGCCCCAAGCCGAAGTGAGCGCGCGATGGCATCCAATACAAAAAAGCCGGGCATTTGCGCCCGGCAAGTGTGAGGATGTCCGTGACTAGGGAGAAGTGCGAGGCGAATTTCAGCCCTT
>JAICLG010000290.1 GCA_025927515.1 Hyphomicrobium sp. | reverse complement strand
GATCAGGGCGATGAGCACGGCCAGTGCAACAAGTTCGAGAGTCACCGGCACGCGATCGAGAATGAGGCGCATCGCCGGCTGGCCGCTGTAATAGGAAATGCCGAGATCGCCTTTGGCGACCCCGGCAAGATAGGTCCCGTACTGGACGATCAGCGGCTTATCGAGGCCGAGATCGGTGCGCAGCGCCGCCCGGTCCTGTGCGCTCATCTGCTCCGGTGCAAGCACCGCGATCGGATCGCCCGAAGCGTGGATCAGCACGAAAACGAGCGTCACCACGACCCAGACGGCAAAGACCGCCTGCAGGACGCGTTTGAGGACGAACCAAGCCATTCAATCGTGCGCCAGTGTCCGCCTTATTTTGCCTTTTGCATTTCCCAGGCGAGGATCATCTCGTCGGGCCGCGATTCGTACTTGATGATGTTGCTCAGACCGGCGATGACGTTCTCATAATAAAGCGGCACGTAAGCGATGTCCTCGCGATCGACCGTGCCATAGACTTGGTGTTCGAGTTTAATGCGCGCCGCGTCGTCGAAAGTCTCGGCGGCTTTTGTCATGCTCGCGTCGGTCTTGTTGTTGCAGAAATGTTCGCGATTGACGTGGCCATAACCCGTTTTTAGATCCCGACAGTGATACATTGCGTCGTAAGTCGAAATCCCGTCGATATTTCCCCAGCCGGCCATGTACATGGTGAACTCGCCCTTGTTGACCTTGGGGAAGAATACGGCCTTGGGAATCGCGTTGACCTGCACGTTGATGCCGACCTGCTTGAGAAGGCCGCCAAGCGCCTGCGCCACCAGCGCGTCCTCGAAATAGCGGTCATTGGTCGCGTCGAGCCGCACGGTGAAGCCGTTCGGATAGCCGGCGTCGGCGAGCAGCTTTTTGGCGGCCTTGGCATCATAGGGGAAGCGCTTGAGGGAATCGTCATGGCCCTCGATATGCGGCGGGATGAATTGCGTCGCGGTGGTCACGGCGCCGTTGAAGATCTTCTGTCGGATCAGATCGACGTTAAGGGCCTGGTAGACGGCCTTGCGCACGCGCGGGTCCATGAATGGGTTCTTCTCGCCGGGCGACATGCCTGCCGAACCGGTCGTGCGCCATGCATCCATCGCCAGATAAATCGTGCGGAACCCGGGCACCATGGTCAGGTGTGTCTTTCCGCTGTTCTTGACCCTGTCGAAATCCGAAGGGCTGACTTTTTCGGCGACCTGGATTTGCCCGGACAGAAGTGCGGCAAGGCGCGTCGCGTCATTCGGGATGCTTTCAAGGCGGGCGTATTTGAAGTCCGGCTTTTTGCCCCAGAAACCGTCCCAAGTCTTGATATTGAGGTGATCTTCAGCGAGCCACGACTCGAATTGATAAGGACCCGACCCGATCGGATGCTTGTCGAACGCTTCTCGCCCTTCTTTCGCAATCAAAGCCTCCGGCATCAGCGGGATGGAATCCAGATGTCGCGGGAAAATTGGATCGGGCGCGGAGAAGCTGACATCGATGGTCGTCGGATCGACGACCTTGTAGCCTGTCACGTTGACGACGAAGTTCTTGACCTGGGACTTCGGATTCTCCTTTGCGTCCATGATCGACTTGCCGACATCGTCGGCTGTCATCTTGCTGCCGTCGTGGAATTTGACGTCGTTGCGCAGCGTGAGCCGCCAGGTCTTGGGATCGATATTCTTCCAGGACGTGACGATCCTGGGATCGACGCCGCCCTGCCGATTGGGCATCGTGAGCAGATCGAAGATGTGGCGCTGCCAGGAAAAGGTGGTCGTCTCGCTGCGCGTGATCGGATCGAGTGTCGTGGCCCCGCCTTGCCAGGCAACGACCAGGCGATCATCAGGGTTATCTCCCGGCGCCGCCTGTGCACTTGTCAGCGCCGCGAGCATGGCGCCGATTGCAGCGGCCGCTCCCATTCCTTGTTTGACGAACGACATTCGAATCCTCCCTGCGTTTATTTTAAGACGCCCATGACTCCGCAGAAATGCCATTATCGGACCGGCTTAAAGGGTATGGCAATGGGGCCGGAAGCGAACGGACATTCAGCGTCAGCTTCGAAGATGCGCGTAAGCACGCCTGGGCGCTCATGCCGCACCGCGGCCGGGGCGCGAGGCTCAGAGAATGTCGTCGCGAATGCAGGCCTTCAAACGGCCCGCTCCGGCGTCTCGCAATGCTGGACGCTCCTGCGCGCACGCGGGAAGGGCATAGACGCATCGATTACGAAACACGCAGCCGGATGGCGGATCTATCGGGCTCGGTATTTCGCCCTTGAGTACCTTCCGGGTGGATTTTGCGGCCGGGTCCGGCACCGGCACGGCCGACAGCAGCGCCTCGGTGTAGGGATGAAGCGGCCGCTGGCATAGCGTGCGGCTCTCGGCAATTTCGACGATACGGCCGAGATACATGACGGCGATGCGCTTTGCGATGTGTTCGACGACGGCCAAATCGTGGGCGATGAACAGCATGGCCAGGCCTAGACGCGCCTGCAGATCGAGAAGAAGGTTCACGATCTGCGCTTGGATCGAGACATCGAGCGCCGATACCGGCTCGTCGGCGATGAGCAGATCGGGCGAGGATGCGAGCGCCCGGGCGATGCCGATCCGCTGGCGCTGACCGCCGGAAAAAGCATGCGGGTAGCGCATCGCATCGTCCGCCGAAAGACCGACGAGACGCAGCAACTCCGCGACCTTCTCTCGGCGCTCGGCGGCACTCTTGGCAATGCGGTGAATCACCAGCGGCTCGGCGATCGCGTCCCCAATGGTCATGCGCGGATTAAGCGATGAGACCGGGTCCTGGAAGACCATCTGCATTCGCCGCCGGTAGGGACGCAATGCCGAGGTCGATAAGCGGCTGATATCGACGCCGTCGAATCTGATTGATCCTGCGCTGGGCTCGAGGACGCGAAGGATCAGATGTCCGACCGTCGTTTTGCCCGAGCCGGATTCTCCGACCAGTCCGAGAACCTCGCCGCGCGCGATCGTGAAGGAGACACCATCGACGGCGCGAAGCTCGGCTCTCGAGCCGTCATGGCGCCGCACATTGAAACGCCTGGCAAGCTCGCTGACCGCAAGCAGCGGTTCGGCCGTCATGCCGCCTGCTCGCGCGCCAGATCGCGCCAGCGGACGCAGCGGACGTCATGATGCGGGCCGCACTCTTCCAGAGAGGGGAGCGCGGCGTCGCACAGACCGTGAAGCATATGCGTGCAGCGGGGGTGAAAAGCGCAGCCCGCGGGCCGACGCCGCGGGTTTGGTATCTCTCCCGGAATTGCCGAAAGCTTCATTGGAGCATCGTCGCGGATGATGCGCGGAACGGAAGCAAGCAAACCACGTGTATAGGGCATTCGGGGCTTTTCGAAGAGCGCCTTGGTCGGGGCCTCTTCCACCACCCGGCCCGCATACATCACGACGATCCGATCGGCGAGTTCGGCGGCAACACCGAGATTGTGCGTGATGAACATGATCGCCATGCCGAATTCGTCCTGCAACGAGCGCAACAGATCGAGCAGTTGCGCCTGCACCGTCACATCGAGCGCCGTCGTCGGCTCATCGGCAATCAACAGGCTTGGCCGGCAGGCAAGCGCCATGGCGATCATGACCCGTTGCGCCATGCCGCCCGAAATCTGATGTGGGAAGCTGTCGAGGCGCGTCTTTGGGTCAGGAATGCCGAGACGGTCAAGCATGTCCGCCGCTTCACGTCGGGCCTCGCGGCGGCTGCGCTTTTGATGCCGTACAATCGACGCGGCAATCTGATCGCCGATCCGGTAGACGGGGTTGAGGCTCGACATCGGCTCCTGGAAGACCATGGCGATCTCGTTG
>JAICLG010000087.1 GCA_025927515.1 Hyphomicrobium sp. | reverse complement strand
GGCAAGTCAGTGGTCTGGCACAAGGCGTGAAATGGTTCGTCGCGATTTGCGAGAGAAGTTATCAGTTGCTTCGGATGTTGCCGGCCGATGGGCGCTGAAGTTGGTGCCGCTCCGCAAGCATCTTCATTATTATTGGCGGCGCATGTTGCGCCTTCGCGCGACACCTCACGAGGTTGCGCTCGGTTGCGCCGCGGGCGTCTTTGCAGCCTGCACGCCGTTCCTCGGATTCCAAATGGCGCTCGCCGGAGCGCTTGCATTCCTGCTTCGGGTCAGCATTCCCGCAGCGCTGCTCGGCACGTTCGTCGGAAATCCCCTGAGCTGGCCCGCCATTTGGAGCGCGTCGTATGTCGCCGGTGTGTGGGTGCTCGGTCACGATCCTGCCTACGCCGCCGAACATTTCGTAGAGACGGCCAACGCTTTGAGTGCCACGTTGCGCGCGCCCTCGGCGTCGCTCGATACTGCGGTTGTTTATCTGTCACCAATTGTCGAACCGATGATTATCGGAGGATTGATCGTCGGATTGGTCGCAGCAGTCTTTAGTTACTATCCTACACGACAGGCCGTGCGCGTTTTTCAGAAGCGCCGTAAGCTCCACGAAACCGGATCCGCCGGTTTTCCCTCGTGACATCCTGATGGCAGAAGAACGTGCCTGCTCACCGTAACTCTTTGAATCCCGAAGGCAGCCCGACCCGTCCCGCGCCGTTGCGCCTCGGGGTCAACATCGACCACGTCGCGACCTTGCGGAACGCGCGTGGCGGCGTGCATCCTGATCCGCTGCGGGCCGCGCATCTCGCGATCGAAGGCGGCGCCGATGGAATCACAGCGCATCTGCGCGAAGATCGCCGTCACATTTCGGATACCGACATCAGCCGGCTCAAAAACGAACTGACCCGGCCGCTCAATCTCGAAATGGCCGCGACTGACGAGATGCTGCAGATCGCCATCCGTCACGTTCCGAACGCCTGCTGTCTCGTGCCGGAGCGCCGCGAGGAGAGAACGACCGAAGGCGGTCTCGATGTGCAAGGCAGCGTGAAGACGCTGAAGCCGTTCGTCGCGAAGCTCCAGGACGCCGGCATCCGTGTTTCTCTTTTCATCGAGCCGGATATCAAGACGATCGAGGCGGCCGCGGCTGTCGGAGCTGATATCGTCGAACTGCACACCGGACGTTATTGCAACCTCGCGCTCGAACACGATGCTGCTGGTGTTGCGCGCGAACTCGAGCGTCATGCTAAGGCAGCACGCGCAGCGGCCGCAGCCGGACTGGAGGTCCATGCCGGACATGGATTGACCTACAACACGGTGAAGCCGATCAGCCGCATGCCCGAAATGGCCGAACTCAACATTGGGCATTTTCTTATCGGAGAGGCCATCTTCGGCGGCTTGTCGGCAGCGGTGAGGCGCATGCGGCTTCTCATGGATGAAGCGCGCGACGAGCCTTTTCGCGTCGGACGGACCGGCTGATGATCCTCGGCATCGGCAACGACCTCTGCGATATACGCCGCATAGAAAAGACCATCGATCGGTATGGCGAGCGCTTCTTGCACCGCGTCTTCACTGACGAGGAGCGCAGGAAAGCCTTCTCGCGCGCCCATCCGGCACGAACGTTCGCGAAGCGCTTTGCCGCCAAGGAAGCAGCAACCAAGGCGCTCGGCACGGGTTTTCGCAATGGCGTCTATTTTCGCGACATCGGGGTCGTCAACTCCGACAGCGGCCGGCCGACGCTTGCATTGACGGGCGGCGCGGCGCGGCATCTGGCTCTCATTACCCCAGCGGGGTTTACCGCGCGCATCGACGTTACGCTGACGGACGAATATCCAACTGCGGAAGCCGTCGTGATTATCTCTGCCCTGTCGATGACTGACGGCTTGCCTGCCTAAGACGGTTTGCGATTCTGATTGACGCCTGCCGGGCGGCTACAATGGCCCACACGACCTGTATTTACTTACGTTTTTGTCATGTTGCGGCCCGTCGTTGCGGGGGTTGGGCAAACTCGCTATAGCGAACCGCTGACACAAAGCGAGCCCCGGCCAACGTCGTTCGGCGGCGCAAAGGAGCCCCCTGGATGAGCATTGGTATCAAGACGCCGAGATCGAGCTGGTCGGAGACCCTCATCGTCGTCGTCGAAGCGCTCGCGATTGCGATGTTCGTTCGCATTTTCTTGTACCAGCCTTTCAACATTCCCTCAGGCTCGATGAAAGAAACGCTGCTGGTCGGCGATTATCTTTTCGTCTCGAAGCTCTCCTACGGCTACAGTAAGTTCTCGTTCCCATTCAGCCCGAACCTTTTTTCAGGCCGGATTTTCAGCTCCGAACCAAAGCGCGGCGACGTCGCGGTATTCAAGCTGCCGCGCGATAATACGACCGACTATATCAAGCGCGTCATCGGGCTTCCCGGCGATGAGATTCAGATGAAGAACGGTCAGCTCTTCATCAATGGTCAGGCTGTGCCCAAGGTTCGCGACGGCAGTTTCACCACGCGTGAAGATGGCCGCGAACGTACGATCCCGGTTTATGATGAGACGCTGCCGAATGGCGTGAAATACAAGGTGCTCGATAGCGATCCGGACGGTCCGTACGATAATACGGGCATCTACAAGGTCCCCCCCGGGCACTATTTCATGATGGGCGATAATCGGGACAATTCGACCGATAGCCGGGTCCAGAATGCCGTTGGTTACGTTCCCTATGAGAATTTCATCGGCCGGGCCGAAATTATCTTCTTCTCCGCAAAGGTCGACGAACCGGGCGCGCTCCGCTGGTGGTCGCCCTGGACTTGGCCATTTGACATTCGCTGGGACAGGTTCTTCCATATCATCCGGTAAACGGCTACCGGCACCATGCTGAGACCTCGGAAGTTCAAAGAACTCGAAACCAAACTGGCTCATCGCTTCAAGGACCAAGGTCTTCTGGAGCGCGCGCTGACGCACGCGAGCGTGCGCGGCAGCAAAATTGCGCGTTTCGACAACGAGCGTCTTGAGTTCATCGGCGATCGCGTGCTTGGCCTCGCCATCGCGGAAATTTTGAACCAGCAGTATCCGGAAGCGAGCGAGGGCGAACTGGCGCGCCGCTACAATCGGCTCGTCCGCGGCGAAGCCTGCGCCAAGGTCGCGCGCAACATTGGCCTGGGAGCGCATCTGATCCTTTCCGAAAGCGAAGCCGACAGCGGCGGCCGTGACAAGACGACCATTCTCGCCGATGCTGCGGAAGCCCTTCTCGGCGCCGTTTTCATCGATGCCGGCTTCGAGAAGGCGCGTGCCGTGGTCCGTAAGCTTTGGCAGGAGCAATCGGAACCCGTGCCGGAAGTCGCCGTTGACGCCAAGTCTGCACTTCAGGAATGGGCGCAAGGGCAGGGGCTTGCCTTGCCCAAATATACTGTCGTATCGCGTAAAGGTCCCGATCACGCGCCGCGCTTTACGGCAGAAGTGATCATCACTGGACGCGCCCCGGCCCAGGGCGAAGGCGCATCGAAACGTATCGCGGAACAGGCCGCCGCAACCGCGCTGCTGACGCGCGAGGGAGAAGGAGGACGGCTTGGAGACGCCTGATGAGACGCACGAGCCCCCAGGCGCTGGCGAACGTCGCTGCGGCTTCGTTACGGTTCTAGGCCCGACGAATGCGGGTAAGTCAACGCTCGTGAATGCGCTGGTCGGAACGAAGGTCGCCATCGTCTCGCACAAGGTCCAGACGACGCGAGCGCCGATCCGCGGCATCGCGATCGAGAACCAGAGCCAGATCGTGTTCCTCGACACCGCAGGAATTTTCAACCCCAAACGGCGGCTCGATCGCGCGATGATCGACGCGGCGTGGAGTGTGCTGGAAGACGCCGACGCCGTTCTTCTCGTCGTCGACGCGGCGTCCGGGCCCGACGAGGATGTGATGCGCATCGTCGAACGGTTGAAGACTGCGCGCATGCCGCGCATCGCAATTTTGAACAAGATCGATCGCGTCGAAGACAAGCCGAAGCTGCTGGCGCTCGCCAAGAGGCTCGATCAGGAGCTTGCCTTCGACAGGATTTTCATGGTCTCGGCCCTTGAAGGCAAAGGCGTTGGCGATCTGCGCAAGTACCTCGCGGGACTTATGCCGGTCGGCCCGTGGCACTACGCCGAAGACGATGTGACCGATGTTCCGATGCGCACGCAGGCTGCCGAGATGACGCGCGAGTGCATCTACCGCTTCTTGCATCAGGAGCTGCCCTACACGACGACCGTCGAAACGATGAGCTGGAAGACGTTGAAAGACGGTTCGGCACGCGTCGAGCAGACGATCTACGTCGAGCGCGATGGACAGAAAAAGATCGTTCTCGGCAAGGGCGGAGCGACAATCAAAAGCATTTCAAGCGCCGCACGCCGTTCGATCGAGGAGATGGCCGGTCACCGCGTTCACCTGTTCCTCTTTGTCAAAGTGCGCGAAAATTGGGAAAGCGACCCGGAGCGCTATCGTGAGATGGGCTTGCCTTTCCCGAAGTCGTGAGGCGCCCGCGACGATCGTATAAATATGCAATGGACGGATGAAGGCATCGTTCTATCGGTAAAGCCGCACGGGGAGACCGCGGCCATTGTCGATCTTTGGACGCGCGCCCATGGCCGTCATCTTGGCCTCGTTCACGGCGGTCGATCACGACGGCTTCGGCCGGTACTGCAAGCTGGAAATCACGTCGACGCAACTTGGAAGGCCCGGCTCGCCGATCAACTGGGCCACATGAGCATCGAAATGCGGCGCGCCTTCGCGGCCGAGACGCTCGACGATGCGGCTGCGCTGGCGGCGCTCTCCACCATCACAACGCTGACCCACCTTCTGCCCGAGCGCGACCCCCATCCGAACCTCTACGAGATCACGCTATTTGTGCTGGGTTTTTTGCACGACTCGACAGTCTGGCCGGCGCTTCTCGTACGCTGGGAACTGGCGCTTCTTGATGAACTCGGCTTCGGTCTCGATCTCAGTCAATGCGCCGCGACCGGCAGCAATGATCAGCTGATCTACGTGTCGCCGAAATCGGGGCGTGCCGTTTCCGCGTCCGCGGGGGAGCCCTATCGCGAGAAGCTGCTTGTCCTTCCGCAGTTTTTGACCAAGCAACGGTCTGGGCACGTGACCGGCGCGGATGTCAGAACAGGGTTCGCGCTGACAGGCCATTTCCTTGAGACGCGTGTTTTGCTCCCGCGGGGTCAAAGTTTGCCGCAATCGCGCGCCCGGCTGCTGGCTCATCTCCTGACATGATCTCGCGTCTCGAAAAAAACCAGCTTCAGATTGGGCGACGGAAAATCAGCGGACGACCGTTTTGAGACACATGGCTGCGCGTGATGATTGCGGGATCACCGGCGCGCAGCCAAGTTTATTGCCCGCGGACGGCGTTCCGTGCCGCCCGTTGGGCTCTATCGACCCGGCCGATCGCCTTTGCTCTCCAACATCGTCGACGTAAGGCCGGCGCGGCCCGTCCGGTATCCCCCCACCGGACGGGTCATAACGCCTCGATCCGCGACGCGCCCGCATTCCTCTGACAAACCGGAAAAGATGAACGGCCTCGTTCGCATCTTCAGCAACGGTTCATCCGCGGTATCGAAAAAGGGGCCACAGAGCCGTCGGTCTTGCCGCGCTTGCGGGAGCGCAGCAGGACAGAAACGAGGATCGCGGCATCTGCTGCGATCCTCGATATTTTGGCCCTGGCGAAAATATTTGTCCTTCCGAACCCGTTTGTCCGCTTTTCGCGCAGCTTTTAATACGCGATTAAGCATCACCCCCTACGCTTGGCCTCGTGTTTCGGCCTTGTTGTGTGGGGTTACCGATGAGTGGGCTGCGGTCACTTCCGATCGAAGAAATTGTAAAGCGTGGCAGCATCGAGGGTAGCGATATTCGTGCCTTGAGGCGTGTATTTTGCGAGGACGGTATAGTCGCAGCCGAAGAAGCCGACATTCTCCTCAAGCTCAATCACGCCTGTCGCATAAAGCCCGTTGAATGGGCAGACTTCTTTATCGAAGCCCTGACCGATTATCTCGTCTTTCAGGAACGGCCGCAGGGCTATCTCACCTCAGCCAATGCACATTGGCTGATTGATCGCATTTCCTACGACGGTCATGTCCGCAGCAAGGTCGAACTCGAACTCGTCGTCAACGTACTCGACAAAGCGCGCTGGGCGCCGGTCAGCCTCGCCAAGTTTGCCCTCAATCAGGTGAAATCTGCCGTGGTTGGCGGCGACGGTCCGCTGCGCGATGGCAAAGCGCGCGCGCCGGGAGAAATCACCGTCGGAGAGGTCGAGCTGATCCGGCGCATCCTTTATGCGTTTGGCGGCGACGGCCACGTCGCCGTCACCTGCGATGAGGCCGATATCCTTTTCGACATTGACGAAGCTGTCGCGAACAGTCGGCCGAACCCCGCTTGGACCGATCTATTCGTCAAAGCGATCACCAACGTCGTCATGGCATCGTCGGGATATGCGGTCCCGTTCCGCGAAGAGGCTCTGCGCCAGGAAGCCGAACTGGAAGATCCAGCCGAGCAATCATCGGTGCTGACGGCGCTCTTGTCGATGATGCAGACCAATCTGGCCGCTGTTCGGGACTCATATCACGATCAAACGACCGAGGAGCGCGCCTTGGCCCGTCTCGAACATCAGCGCATCGAAATCATCACACACGAGGAAATTACCGCGGCCGAGGCATCCTGGCTCGTGAGCCGGCTCGGCCGTGACGGCCGCTTGAGCCCGAGCGAAACGGCTCTGGTCTCGTACCTTGAGCACGAAAGCCCGAAAATCCACCCGGTGCTGACTCAGGCCGTGGCGCGCTTCGTGCCCGCCGCTTAAGGGCGGCAGGCCTCGATCCTTCGTGCGGCAGCGCATCGCAGGCGCTATACCTTGAGCACGGGCGAGGCGTGTTTACGCCGTCTCCGGCACGCATTAGAACGGCGTGTTGCATTCCCATAAAGAGCGCAAACAAATCACGGGAAAAACCGGGGACGGCCGATGTTTAAGAAAATTCTGATCGCAAACCGTGGCGAAATCGCCTGCCGCGTCATCAAGACGGCGCGCAAGATGGGCATCAAGACGGTTGCGGTCTTTTCGGACGCCGATCGCGATGCCCTGCACGTCGACATGGCCGACGAGGCAGTCCATATCGGTCCGGCGCCAGCGGCGCAGTCCTACCTCCTGATGGACAGGATCATAGAGGCTTGCAAATCGACGGGCGCCGAGGCGGTCCACCCCGGTTACGGCTTTCTTTCCGAACGCGAAGCGTTCCCGCTGGCGCTAAAGAAGAACGGCATCGTCTTCATCGGACCCAACGCCAAGGCCATTGCGGCGATGGGCGACAAGATCGAGAGCAAGAAGGCGGCCGCGGCCGCCAAGGTTTCGACTGTTCCGGGCCACCTTGGCGAGATCGCTGACGCCAAACAGGCCGTCAAGATCGCCAACGAGATCGGCTATCCCGTCATGATCAAGGCCTCGGCCGGGGGCGGCGGCAAGGGCATGCGCATCGCTTATAATGCCAAGGAAGCCGAAGAAGGTTTCCAACTCGCCCGCTCGGAGGCAAAATCCTCGTTCGGTGACGATCGCTGCTTCATCGAAAAGTTCATCGAAAATCCGCGCCACATCGAAATTCAGGTCCTCGGCGATAAGCACGGCAACGTCGTCTATCTCGGCGAGCGGGAATGCTCGATCCAGCGTCGCAATCAGAAAGTTCTCGAGGAAGCTCCATCGCCGCTGCTCGATGAGAAAACCCGCAAAATCATGGGCGAGCAGGCCGTCGCGCTCTCGAAGGCCGTTGGCTATGACAGCGCAGGCACGGTCGAGTTTGTCGCGGGCCAGGACCGCTCATTCTACTTCCTTGAAATGAATACCCGCTTGCAGGTCGAGCACCCGGTGACCGAGCTTGTAGCCGGCATTGACCTCGTCGAGCAGATGATACGCGTCGCAGCAGGCGAGAAGCTGCCTTTCAAGCAATCCGACATCACCCTCAAGGGCTGGGCCGTCGAGAGTCGCGTTTATGCCGAAGATCCGTTCCGCAACTTCCTGCCGTCGATCGGCCGCCTGGTGAAATACCGTCCGCCCGCAGAGGGTAAGAAGGACGGCATCACGGTGCGCAATGACACCGGCGTCTTTGAGGGCGGTGAAATCTCGATGTACTACGATCCGATGATCGCCAAGCTCGTCACCCACGCGCCCACCCGCGAAGCGGCGATTGAGGCCCAGTCGGCGGCGCTCGACGCATTCTATATCGACGGCATTCAGCACAATGTGCCGTTTCTCGCGGCCGTGATGCAGCATCCGCGATGGCGTTCGGGCAAGCTCTCGACCGGCTTCATCAAAGAAGAGTTCCCCGAGGGCTTCGAGCCGCGGGCGCCCGAAGGGGCGGATCTGATAACGCTGGCTGCAGTCGCAGGCGCGATCGATCACCTGGGCAATACCCGCCGTCGCGACATCACGCATCAGATGGCCGGCCGCTCGATCAGCTTCGCCAAGCGCCGCGTCGTCAAAGTCGGGCAGGCGACGGTACTGCTTGAGGCGATGGGCACCATTCCCGGTCCTTATTACGTTTCGATTTTGGACGAAGCAGGCCAGCCGGCGAAGACGATGGAGATCACGTCGGAGTGGTGGCCCGGCGAGCCGGTGTGGCAGGGCACGGTTGACGGCGCTGACGTTTCTGTCCAGGTCCGGCCGATGGCGAACGGCATGCTGCTCTCTTATCGCGGAATGCAGGCGCGAACCTACGTCTACACCGAGCGAGAATCCGAGTTGGCGGCTCTGATGCCCGTCAAAGCCGCTGCCGATATGTCCAAATATCTCCTGTGCCCGATGCCGGGCCTGGTGAAGGCCATCAACGTGGAAGAAGGCCAGGACGTGAAGGCCGGCGACGCGCTCGCGATCGTCGAGGCCATGAAGATGGAAAACATCCTCAAGGCCGAGCGCGACGGTAAGGTGAAGAAGATCTCCGCAAAGCCCGGCGAAAGCCTCGCAGTGGATGCGGTTATTCTCGAATTCGCCTGAGGCGCGCGACTTCGGATCGGGAGCCTCGCCGGACCTACTCGAACTTCGTAGCTGCGCGCCGAAGACCCCTTAGAATCGGCTCATAGGCTTCTTCATTTCGGGTTTCCGGGTAGACCATATAGACCGGATAGACGAACTTGCGGGCTCGTTTCGGCTCTCGCACGCGGCCGCGGGCAATCAGCTTGCGGACCATGCGTGCGGGAAAATAGCCCGAGCATTCATTGGCCAAAAGATAGTCGAGTCCCATCGGACCGAGATCGAGACTGATGGCCGGATTGGCATGCTCGGGAAACGCCGTCGCATGGTCCTGCACGAAATCGGCCCCCCAATCGACCAGTAGATAATCGCTGGCGCCGCGCCGCGACCCCGCCTTCGCCGACGAAACAAGCACGAATTCTTCGTCGAACAGGTGCTCGATTGTGAGGCCCGGCGGCGGCGATGGCCGGTACATGATCGCCAGGTCGAGCGTGCCCTCGATCAGACGCTGGCTCAAAGCCGCCGAGGCGCTGGCTGTGGCCGAAACGGCAATGCCAGGGATCTGTATCCGGAGACCCGAAGCCCATTTCAGCAGGAATCCGCTCCATAAACTGAGCGGTGCGCCCACCGAAATGTGTTCGGGATGCTGGTCGGCAAGAGAAACTTGCAGCTGTGCCTGCTGCCAAACTCGGACAAGGGCGAGTGCGTGCTTCTGAAAGAGTTCACCTGCTCCCGTGAGCTCGGCTCCGGATTTCGAACGCGTAAATAGCGGTCGGCCTAGGAGCTCTTCGAGGCCTTTGATGCGTGCAGAGACCGTCGATTGGGTGATGTTGAGCTTGCGCGCAGCATCAATGAAGCTGCCCGTCTCAGCAACAATCAGAAATGTACGAGCGAGATTGACGTCCATCGGATCGGAACCTCAACGCTTACGATGAAACTCATCTATCGATATTTTCGATATCACCAAACATCAAATTTCGTTTGTGCATCGTCTTGAAAGTTATCAATGTCAAAAATGACTCGACTTGGGTCGGGTCGACGGACTCATTTCGTTCGTCAATGATCCAAACGGAAGGACGATCTAAAATGGCTAAAGCTGCAAAAAAAGCTGCCAAGAAGGCTCCTGCTAAAAAGGCAGCGAAGAAGAAGAAGAAGTAATGTTATGCTGCCGCGGTCGCAGGAGCAGCCGGACTGACCTGAAGGTTCATACGGTTTGCGCGATCGCAGCTCTTCTTATGACCTCGGCTGCTTCCGCAGCCACGATTACCAACCGAAGTGATACGGAAGTCAAACTCACCATCACCGAGGACACCTCTCGTAAAGATGAGGTACTGCCACCAGGCAAGGATATCGATGGGGTCTGTCAGAAGGGCTGCATCATCCGCCTCAACGATAGCGCCAAGGACGAGTACGAGCTTCAGGGGTCGGACAGCGTCTCTATCGAAGGAGGCTTTCTCTACTACGACTCCCCCGAGAAAGAGGTAGCGCCGCCGGCTGGCAGCGCCTCGAATACCGGGGATCGGAAATAATAAGAGAAACGATTGCGGCATGGTTCATGGGGCGCTTGTGTCCACGCAGGATGCAGGCGCCTTTTCTGCGCAATCTCAGAGACTTGGCAAAACGCTCTGCGTGGGCTCCGTCGTAATCCCAGGCACCCGTCGCGTCGGCCCGAAGGCTCGCTCGAAATTGGTGCGCAAAGCGACGTCGACATCATAGAGCGTCACGGGCAGTCCGAGATCGGCAAAGCTCGTCACCCCATAATCCCGAATCCCGCATGGAACGATTCCCTCATAATGGGAGAGGTCCGGGTCGACGTTGAGACTCAGCCCGTGACTTGAGACACCGCGGCTGATGCGCAGTCCGAGCGCCGCGATTTTTTCTTCGACCGTTCCGTCGCGCGACGGCCGTTTGACCCATATGCCGACGCGGTCGCGCCGTGCTTCTCCCGCGATATTGAAGTCCGCGAGCGTTCCGATGATCCAGTGCTCGAGACGCATGACAAAGGCGCGAACGTCGAAGCCGCGCGCTTTGAGGTCGAGCATGACATAGACGACCCTCTGACCGGGCCCATGATAGGTGAATTGTCCGCCGCGGCCGGTGCGATAGATCGGGAAAGTCGAGCCGTCGAGGAGATCGCCATCCTTGGCTCCCGTGCCACCGGTAT
>JAICLG010000142.1 GCA_025927515.1 Hyphomicrobium sp. | reverse complement strand
ATGCAACGAGCGCTCCCCACATGAACCGTCATTCCGGTCTTGGCCGGGATCCATCCAGGCATCCGGCTTGGGCTGATCCCGCCTCCACGGGGATGACGTCAGAAATAAATGAGAAGGCACGGGTTCGCAGGACCGAATGTTTCAATCGCTCTCAGACCGCCTGTCAGGCGTCCTCGATAAGCTGACGCGGCGCGGCGCCCTGACCGAAGGCGACGTCGTCGAAGCGATGCGCGAAGTTCGCCGGGCGCTCCTCGAGGCCGACGTCGCGCTCGACGTCGTGAAAGATTTCACCGAGAAGGTGAAGGCGAAAGCCGTCGGCGCCGAGGTGCTCCGCTCCGTCACGCCCGGCCAGATGGTCGTCAAGATTGTCAACGACGAACTCGTCGCGATGTTGGGTTCTGACGCCCAGCCGATCGACCTGCATGCCGCGCCGCCGGTCGGCATCCTGATGGTCGGGCTCCAAGGTTCCGGCAAAACGACGACGACCGCCAAGATCGCCTGGCGCCTAACGAACCGCGATCGCAAAAAAGTATTGATGGCCTCGCTCGACACGCGTCGCCCGGCCGCACAGGAACAGCTCCGCGTGCTTGGCGAGCAGACGAGCGTCGCGACACTTCCGATTGTCGCCGGGCAAACGCCGCTGCAGATCGCGCGCCGCGCTGAAGATGCCGCGAAGCTCGGCGGCTATGACGTCATCATCTACGATACCGCCGGCCGCGTGACGGTCGACGAAGAGCTGATGGACGAAGTTCGCGACGTCAAAGCCGCGATCCATCCGCATGAAACGCTTCTCGTCGCGGACTCGCTGACCGGTCAGGACGCAGTCAACACCGCCAAAGCTTTCGATGGCCGCATCGGCGTCACCGGCATCGTGCTGACGCGCGCCGATGGCGACGGCCGCGGCGGCGCCGCGCTCTCGATGCGTGCGGTCACCGGCAAGCCGATCAAGCTCATCGGCGTAGGCGAAAAATGGGACGCGCTCGAGGATTTCCATCCCGGCCGAATCGCGTCGCGCATCCTCGGCATGGGCGACGTCGTCTCGCTCGTCGAAAAAGCCGCGCAGACGATCGACGTCGAGAAAGCGACGAAGATTGCGGAGAAGATGAAGAAGGGGTCGTTCGACCTCGAAGATCTCTCCGAGCAATTGAAACAGATGCAGAAGCTCGGCGGCATGGGCGGCGTGCTTGGCATGCTTCCCGGCATCTCGAAAATCAAAGGCCAGATCAACGAAGCGGGCCTCGACAAAGGCCTCGTGCATCAGCGCGCCATCATTTCGTCGATGACGCCGAAGGAACGGCGCACTCCGAAGATTCTCGACGCCAAACGCAAGCGCCGCATCGCGGCTGGCTCCGGCACCAAAGTCGAGGACATCAACAAGCTTCTGAAAATGCACCGCCAGATGGCGGACATGATGAAGACGATGGGCCGCAACGGCGGCATGCTGAACAAGTTTCTAGGCCGGACTGGCGGCGGGCCCTCCGAAGCCGAACTCCAATCGATGCAAGCTGAACTCGCGAAGCTCGATCCGAAAGCCCTCGAACAGCTTCCGGCGGAACTCAAGGAACAGGTCGCCAACGCATCCGGCGCCGGCTCATTGCCTGGGCTCGGCCGTGGTCTCGCGGGACTCGGCGGTCTTCCGAAAGGCTTGCCCGGCTTGGGCGGTGGAATGCCAAAATTCCCGGGGCTTCCCGGAAAAAAGCGCTGACTTTTGCAAACGCACTTTTTCGAACGAACAGGAGAACAAGAGAATGTCGGTAAAAATTCGCCTCTCGCGCGGTGGCGCCAAGAAGCGGCCCTACTATTACGTCGTCGTCGCGCACGGCACGAGCCCGCGCGATGGACGTTACATCGAGCAGATCGGCACATTCGATCCGATGCTGAAAAAGGACGATCCGAACCGCGTGAAGCTCAACGACGAGCGCGTTAAGCATTGGATCGGCGTGGGCGCCCAGCCGACCGATCGTGTTCTTCGCCTGCTCGACGCAAAGGGCCTCGCGAAGCGCAAGCCGGCAAACAACCCTGAAAAGGCGAAGCCGAAGAAGAAAGCGCAGGAACGCGCCGCAGCCGCAGCTGAAAAGGCCAAAGCTGCAGAGGGCGCCCAGGGCGAAGCAGCGTAAAGAATTAAGAACGTCCGCAGTTCTTTCAAAGCCTCTCGGGCGCGGCCCGGGAGGCTTTTTGTGTTGCGCGTCTCACTGGCCCGAGATTTGGAGCTTGGAAGCACTCGGAATTGAAATGATACAAATTCGTAAGACATCATGTGCGCAGACGGTCTCTATGAAATCGTTCTATCCAGACAAGGATCCTCGTTCGCCCCGCAGGGCCGCGCCCTGCTCCTTTGTCGCGCAGGAAAGCTCTTCGGAGCCGATCCGCGCGGCCGGCTCTATCGCGGCAGGCTTCGCCTTTACGCCAAGCACGATCTCAGAAGAGGCTTTATAAACGCGGTCTACGAGACGCCGCCGCGCCTTAGAGTTGCTCCTGGAACCACCAAGGACATGTTGAGCATCGTCCCGATTTCCTGCGAGATCGATCCCTGCGCGCGAAGCCAAAGCACGACGGTTTTGGTCGGCCGCAAGAGCATCGGCGTCAACATTACATATCTCGGGCCCCTTGCTGCGGTGAACGTTACGCGGCATCAGAACCGTCATGAGAACCGACGATAAAAAGAAACGTGTGCTGCTCGGCGAAATCAGCGGCGTGCACGGCATACGCGGCGATATTCTGATCCGCACCTATACCGAAAGCCCCGAGGCAATCGCGAGCTACGGGCCTTTATCCGACGCGAGCGGCAACAAGACATTCGCGATCAAGATCGTGCGGACGACAGACAAAGGTGTCGTCGCGCGGCTCGACGGCATCAGCGATCGCACCATCGCTGAAGGCCTGCGCGGCACAAGACTTTACGTCGAGCGCGCCAAGCTTCCGGACACCGAAGCAGCGGAATTCTACCACGCCGATTTGATCGGAATGAAAGCCGTGGCGGCAGACGGCACGCCCTTGGGCGAGATCGTTTCCATTCAGAACTTCGGCGCCGGAGATCTTCTCGAATTGAAACCGATTTCCGGAGCGGCAACCGAATTCATTCCATTCGAAGATCAATGGGTGCCACGCGTTGACCTCGACACCGGTCAGGTCGTCATCAACCGCCCGGAACCAGGCGATGAAGATGTCGATGAAGACAAAGAAACAGGCGACTAGACCGGGCACCCACGCGCGAGCTTCGGCAGTTCACCCGTAACCCCTGCGGCTTCCGCAACGATCAAGTTCTTCGCGCTTCCGATTCGATCGAGAACGCCGAGCGCCGCGCCCCGCCCAGCGCGAAGCACGCTGTTGTCGGCGCCGAAAAGCCGATTGAGCCCGTCGTATACCGATGCCGACATCAGTGAATCGAAGCGCCGCCACCGCTGATAGCGTTCGAGATGGACACCCGCACCGAGATCCAAACCAAGCCGAGCCGCGTCCGCCAGAATCTCGACAAGCGCGGCGGCATCGCGCAATGCGAGATTCACGCCCTGACCGGCAATAGGATGCACGCCGTGCGCGGCATCACCGATGAGGACGAAGCGATGCGCAATGAGCTGCCGCGGCAAAACAATGCCGAGCGGCCATGACTGTCGCGGACCGGCAAGCGAGATCGTCCCGAACCGGCCGCCGATACGCAGATCAAGTTCCGCCAGAAAGCCTGAATCGTCGAGCGCCATAACGCCCCGAGCTTCCTCTTTATCTGCGCTCCACGTGATGCACGCGCGATTGTCTTTGAGCGGCAGGATCGCGAACGGCCCGCCGGGAAGAAAATGCTGGATAGCGACGCCATTGTGCGGCTCACTGAATGCAACGGTGGCGACAATTCCAGTTTGTCCGTAGGCGCGCTCGACGGTTTTGATACCGGCCGCATTGCGCAACTTCGAATGCCGGCCATCCGCCGCGATGCCGAGCGGTGCACAGATCGTTTCCCCGTCGCGCAGCTTGATCTCCGCCACGTGTTCGCCAAGCGTCAGAGATTCGGCCTCCGCCGGAACGATCCAGGAAACTGAAGGCTCGTCTTTGACCGAATTATAAAGTGCCGAACTCAGCGCACGCGCCGGCACCATGAACGCCGCCGGACGGCCGTCAGGCGTGGTCGCATCATACGTAAGACGCGTCGGCCTGATGCCATCGGACAAAGCCGAATCCGAAATCTCGATCGACGTCATCACCTGGGCATCAGGCGCGATCGCATCCCAGACGCCGAGTCCTTCGAGCACCGCCTTGGCTCCGGCCCAGACAGCGAAGGCTCGCGCGTCGGCCACGTCAGCCCCACGCACCCGATCGATAACCGCGATCCGCAGATCTCGGCCGAGCGCCTGTATGAGACCACGCGCCACGGCTAAACCGGCAAAGCTGCCGCCGACGATGATGACATCGAATTGCCGGACGGACGACGGAGTGACTGTCACGCGATATTACCTCGACTTGACTTTCAGGCTGTTGGTGCAAGCTTAAGCCGCCAGGCACTCGTTGTCTCCGCCCGTCGCATCTCTCTCTAAAAAATTCGAGAAATCTTTTGCCATGACTGACACGCCCGAAGCGTCCCCAGCCCTCCGAACGCTGCTCGCGACGCTGACGCTGGAGCGCCTTGAAGACAATCTGTTTCGCGGATCGCGCTCCAATGAGGGGTGGCAACGCGTCTACGGCGGTCTCGTGCTGAGCCAGTCGCTTGTCGCCGCCGCCTTAACGGTTGATCCAAGCCGCGCGATCCATTCGTTGCACGGCTATTTCCTGCTCGCCGGTGACCCCGAGCGGGAGATCATTTACGACGTCGAACGCATACGCGACGGCGGCAGCTTTACGACGCGTCGCGTCCGCGCCATTCAGCATGGCCGCGCCATTTTCTCGATGAGCGCTTCGTTTCACAAACCTGAAGACGGCTACGATCATCAATCGGCGATGCCGGACGTGCCGCCGCCGGAATCGCTGCCGAGCGCCAAAGAATTGATGAGCGGCGTCATGGCTAACCTTCCAGAGACGATGCGCGCCTATTGGCGCCGCGAACATCCCATCGACGTGCGCATCGTCAACGCGGGCCGATACGCGAGCCGCGAGCCTCAGGCACCCGCGCAATCGATTTGGATCCGCGCCAATGGCGCGCTCCCCGAGAGCCCCTATCTGCACCAGGCGATCCTTGCCTATGCCTCCGACTTCACGCTCCTCGACACGGCGTTGATCGCCCACGGCAAGCTGCTTTTCGACCGCGATATCCAGCTTGCCAGCCTCGATCACGCCATGTGGTTTCATCGGCCGTTCCGGGCCGACGACTGGCTTCTTTATGTCCAGGACAGCCCCAGCGCCTATGGAGCGCGAGGTTACTGCAGAGGCTCGATTTTCGATCGCCGCGGCCGCCTTGTCGCTTCGGCCGTTCAGGAAGGACTCATGCGCCGCAGGGAAACGGCCTTTCCGCTCAAATAATGAGCACAATGCAATAGCTGCCCAACTTTTGCGCTCTATTTCCACTCAGGGCGCTTGGCGCGCAAGTCGTCCCGAAAATTTTCTCTTTACTGATCAATAGGCTGAGCGGCCGCTTGGCCGTTGGCACGCGCCTTGACTCCTCTCCCACTGACGCCTCCGCGGCTTACCGCTGAAGAGGCTCGTCAACCACCCGGGTAAGCCGGCCAGAGAGGAGGGGCGCTATGAAGCTCGTTACAGCGGTGATCAAGCCATTCAAGCTCGAGGAGGTGCGCTCGGCGCTGACCGACCTCGGCCTGCAGGGCATGACGGTGACTGAGGTCAAAGGCTACGGCCGCCAGAAAGGCCACACCGAAATTTATCGCGGCGCCGAGTACGCCGTGAGTTTCCTGCCCAAGATCAAAATCGAAGTTGTCGTGCCCGCAGCGCAGGTCGAGGAAACGCTCACGGCCATCCATCAAGCCGCCAGGACCGGCCAAATCGGCGACGGCAAAATCTTCGTCTCACCCATCGAGCACACCGTCCGCATTCGCACCGGCGAATCCGACGGCGACGCGCTCTGACGACCGCCTTCACTGCACATTCCGTTTCGTTCAATCAGGGAGCACACACCATGAAGCTTCGAACCATTGCGCGGTGCGTTGGGGTCTTGGGGGCCCTCAGCGCCGTTGCGGTCCTCATCGATCCGGCGCTCGCCCAGGATGCTGCAACGGTAGCCGCGCCGGCAACGCCGCCTCCGCCGGTTCCGAACAAAGGCGACACGGCGTTCATGTACATCGCTTCCGTGCTCGTGCTGCTGATGACGGTTCCCGGCCTCGCGCTCTTCTACGGCGGTCTCGTGCGCACCAAGAACATGCTGTCGATGTTCATGCAGGTTTTCGCAACGCTCTGTCTCGTCGGCATCATCTGGGTTCTCTACGGCTACTCGATGGCGTTCACCAACGGCGGCGCCCTGAACAACTTCGTTGGCGGTTTCTCCAAAGCCTTCCTCAGAGGCGTCGACGCCAACAGCCTGGCGGGCACGTTCTCGAACGGCGTCTACATTCCCGAATACGTTTACATCGTCTTCCAGATGACGTTCGCCTGCATCACGCCGGCGCTGATCCTCGGCGCCGTCGCCGAACGTCTGAAGTTCTCCGCGATGCTCGTATTCATGGCGCTGTGGGTGACGTTCATCTACTTCCCCATCGCGCACATGGTTTGGTACTGGGGCGGGCCGGATGCGTTCGCGAACGCCGCCAAGGCTCTTGCCGCGGCGACGGGCGGCGCCAAGGCCCAGGCTCAGGCTGCCTACGATGCCGTCATGAACGACGCAGGCATTGGCTTTAAATGGGGTGCGCTCGATTTCGCCGGCGGCACGGTCGTCCATATCAACGCTGGTATCGCTGGTCTCGTCGGCGCGCTCATCCTCGGCAAGCGTGTCGGCTACGGCAAGGAAGCGATGCCGCCGCATTCGCTGGTGAACTGCATGATCGGCGCGGCCCTCCTATGGGTCGGCTGGTTCGGCTTCAACGTCGGTTCGGGTCTCGAAGCCAACCAGTTCGCGGGCCAGGTGTTCATCAACACGTTCATCGCGACGTGCGCGGCTGCGTTGTCGTGGATGGCCGTCGAATGGATCGCCAAGGGTAAACCGTCGGCCCTCGGACTTGCATCGGGCGTCGTTGCGGGCCTCGTTGCCATCACGCCTGCGTGCGGCTTCTCTGGCGTGATGGGCGCGATTGTGCTCGGCGTGGTCGTCAGCCCGATCTGCGTCTTCTTCTGCTCGGCGATCAAGAACGCCCTCGGCTACGACGACAGCTTGGACGTCTTCGGCGTCCACTGCATCGGCGGCATCATCGGCGCTCTCGGCACCGGCCTGCTGGTCAATCCCAATTGGGGCGGCGCCGGCATTGCCGACTACGTGTCAAAGCCCGGCGAGATGGTGCCAGGCACCTACGATATGGCGGCACAGATGCTTGCGCAGTTGAAGATGGTCTGCACGACGCTTCTTTGGAGCGGCATCGGTTCGGCGATCCTCTTCAAGCTGGTCGACATCCTCATCGGTCTTCGCCCGTCTGAAGAAAGAGAGCGTGAGGGCCTCGACATCACCGATCACGGCGAGAGCGCTTACCACTACTGATTCGATCAAACCGCGGCTCGTCGTTCGGGCCGCGGTATCTCGATCATGAACACCCGAGCACGCGTCTCCTCCCTCGACGTGCTCAACTGAGGCCCGGAGCGTCGCGCTGCCGGGCCCTTTTTGCGCGCTGGATTTTCGCTCTAGATTTCGATGATCATTTCAGCACGCCTCGGT
>JAICLG010000084.1 GCA_025927515.1 Hyphomicrobium sp. | reverse complement strand
GTGACGAGGTGGAGCAGAGAGTATCCAGCGCGGATCAGGCGATTGAGGCCGGGCTCATCGAGACCCATCTCGGCCAGGAAAGCATCCCGGTCCTCCGGCGCCAGGCCTGCAAACTCGCTTTCGATTTTCGCGGAAATGACGACGACGGCGGCGCCTTCGGCCTTGGCGCGCTCTTCGACCTGCTTCGAGTAAGCATTGCCGTTGGCGGCCGCGCTTTCCTCGACGTTACAGACGTAGACGACCGGCTTCGACGTCAGAAGTTGCAAGCCGCGAAAAGCGGGCATTTCTTCGGGCGTCATTTTCGCGAGCCGCGCAGGTTTCCCTTCGCGCAACAGAGCCAACGGCTTCTCCATCATGGAGAACTGCGCCTTGGCTTCCTTGTCGCCCGACTTCGCCTTCTTCTCGATCTGCGAAATTCGCTTCTCGAGGCTTTCGAGGTCGGCAAGCATCAATTCGGTCTCGACAACGTCAGCGTCAG
The DNA here is from genome assembly GCA_025927515.1 of Hyphomicrobium sp. Lineage (GTDB taxonomy): Bacteria > Pseudomonadota > Alphaproteobacteria > Rhizobiales > Hyphomicrobiaceae > Hyphomicrobium_B. Next base: position 10,965 of record JAICLG010000084.1, on the reverse strand, counting down.
CGAGCGGATCGATGCGATTTTCGACATGCGTAATGTCCTCGTCGACGAAGCAGCGCAGCACGTAGGCTACCGCATCGACCTCGCGAATGTGCGACAGGAACTTGTTGCCGAGGCCCTCGCCTTTAGAGGCGCCGCGCACAAGACCCGCGATATCGACGAATGTCAGCCGCGTCGGGATGATTTCCTTGCTGTCGGCAATCTTCGCAAGCGTATCGAGCCGCGGGTCCGGAACGGCGACTTCACCGACGTTCGGTTCGATCGTGCAGAAAGGATAGTTGGCCGCTTCCGCTGCCGCCGTCTGCGTCAGCGCGTTGAAGAGGGTCGACTTGCCGACGTTCGGCAGGCCGACGATGCCGCATTTAAAGCCCATTGGCGGGGATTTCCGATTGTGTTGTTAGCTCGTGGGTTAAGCGAGACGCGCCGCCTTGTGAAGCAAAATCGGCGCTGTCTGCGGCCCTATAACTCACTTCCTGAATGTGGCGAAGACGAAGGTCGAGCAGCGATGCGGGTCTGCCTCTATCGTTTCAGTATCCTCGCACAGCGAGTTTACGCGGCCGGAACTGTCACGAACCCTCGTCGCCGGACTTTCGCGCGCCGAGCCATTTTTTCAAGTTCTCGGCGAGTGCCGATCGGCTCTTGGAGGCGCGTTCGCCCGCAGGGTGTGACGAGGCAGTAGATTTTTTTGCCGGTCGCGGTTCATCTCGGATCTTGTCCGGAGCTTTGCCGCCACCTGCTGAGGCACGTGGCTCATCGTAGAGCGACCTCGCGACATCGCTCAAAAATCGCGCGTCGTCGCCTTTGGCAAGATAGGCCGCAGCGTCGGCAACCGCATCGAGCAGGTCCGATAGCCACCCGCGTTCGACCTTGGCGAAGTCGTTGAGCACATAATAGACCACTGCGTCCTTCGACCCCGGATGACCGATGCCAAGGCGAACGCGTTTATAGTCATTCTCGATGTGAGCCGAAATCGAGCGCAGGCCATTATGGCCTGCATTGCCGCCGCCCGCTTTCAGCTTGACCTTGCCAGGCGCGAGATCGAGTTCGTCGTGGAAGACGTACACGTCGGATAATGGAATCTTGAGAAAGCGCTGGGCTTCGCCGACCGAGCGGCCGCTCTCGTTCATATAGGTTTCGGGCTTCAAGAGGAGAACGCGATCCGAGCCGATGCTCCCTTCCGAGACGAGGCCCTGAAATTTCTTGCGCCACGGTCCAAAGCCATGGCGCTCGGCAATGCGATCGACAGCCATGAAACCGATGTTGTGTCGGTTGGAGCTGTACTTCTCACCGGGATTTCCGAGGCCGACGAAGAGCTTCATTGTACTTGCGCCTTCCGGCTAGCCTCGCGCGTCTTGGCCGGGCAGCCGCGGCTCGGGGCACCGATTTCACCACGCCGATGGGATTTCGAGAGCGGCGCAGCCCGACCGGTCGCGCTACCCGGAAGCGAACGGCGCGACCCGAAGATCGCGCCGGTATATTTTACTTCTTCGCGGCGGGCTTTGCGGCTGCAGGGGCAGCCTTGCCGCCCGCAGCAGGAGCCGCGGCCTTGGCACCGGCGGCGGGTGCAGCACCCTTCGCATCGGCGGCGGGAGCTGCCGCTGCGTCGGCTGCGCCTGTCGTGGTGGTTTCTTCCTCGCCCTTCAGCGCGCCCGCGATCGTCGCAATCGTGAAGTCACGATTCTTGATCACCGGCGTGATGCCCTCGGGCATCGCCACAGCGGAAATGTGAATCGAGCGGCCGATCTCCATGCCTTCGAGGTTGATCTCGAAGAAGCGCGGAATTTTGTCGTAGGGGCAGAAGACTTCGACGTCGTGGCGCACGATGTTGAGCACGCCGCCGCGCTTCAGACCCGGAGACGCCGCTTCGTTGGTGAAGCGCACGGGGATCGAAACGCGAATGACGCCATCCTTGCCGACGCGCTGGAAATCGACATGCAGCGGGGTGTCACGGACGGGATCGACCTGCACGTCGCGAGCCAGCACGATGTGCTTCTTGCCCTCGACGTCGAGCTCGATTGCGGTCGAGGTGAAGTGGCCCTTCAGGACCTGCTTCCACAACTCGTTGTATTCCAGATTGATGGTTTCTGGTGTTTCTTGGTTGCCGTAAATGACGGCGGGCACATTTCCATCGCGGCGAGCTTGGCGTGCGGCCCCCTTGCCTGCACGCGGGCGCGCCGTAGCCTTGAGCGAGATCAGCTCAGACATGGCATCGTCTCCGAGTTTGATGCCCCTCCGCCTATCGGAAGAGCCAAAAGCCGCGAACCGGCCTCCAAGGGTGCCGTGCGGCGTCTCAGGAATGTCTTCTTGAGATGGCGCGTGTATAGCTGGGGTTTGCCGGAGGCGCAATGCTTGGGCACCGAGAGCTTTGCCCATCCCTGCTTTCGACCGGACTGGAAAGTCCTGCCGCAAATCAGCATATTAGGGCATACCGTAGTAACTATTCGCGAGATTCGACCCAAGGGATGGGGTCCGGAGATGCCGCAAACCATGGCCCGAAAGCCGACCAAGCGCCGCAGCGCCGCAGATCAGGATAAAATCATCGTCGAGGCACTTCGCGGAGTCGGCCGCCCCGTCAGCGCCTACGAACTCATCGAGCAGGTTCGGGGGAAGGGGGTCAGCGCCCCTCCGACGGTCTATCGGGCCTTGCAGCGGTTAATCGACGACGGCTTGGCCCACCGGCTTGAGAGCCTCAATGCCTTCGTCGCCTGCGAGCACCCACACCACGAGGGCAAAGCCGTATTTGCGATTTGCGACGCATGCGGAACGGTCAAGGAATTCGACAGCCCGGCCGCCGTCAAAAGTCTTCAGGGCTGGGCGAGCAAAAACGACTTCAAAGTACGCACTATGACGATGGAACTGCGCGGTCGTTGCGCGGCGTGCGCGTCGGGCGGCGCCGATTGAGCGCCGCCTGCGATCCGCGTTCGCGGCGGAGCTAACCTACATATCGAGGACGATGCGATAGCGCGCCTTGCCGTCGAGCAGGTGCTGTATCGCATCATTGACCTTCGCGATCGGGAAGTGCTCGGTTTGCGGCAGGATATCGTGGCGCGCCGCGAAGTTCAGCATAGCCGCCGTCGTTGCTGGTGCTCCGTTGGGCGAGCCCGATACGCTCCGTTGCGTTGTGATGAGGTCGAAGGCATGCACCGGAATGGGTTCCAGAATAGCTCCGACGACATGCAGCCGTCCCTTCGGGCGGAGCGTCCCAAGCAGTGCATTCCAGTCGAGCGGCACGTTCACCGTAACGATCAGCAGGTCGAGCGTTCCCGCCGCCTTCCTGATTGCATCTTCATTCCGCGAGTTGACGACGTTATGCGCGCCGAATCCCCGTGCCTCGCCGGCCTTTGAATCGCTGGACGTAAACGCGGTCACCTCGCAACCCCACGCCTTCGCAAACTTCAATGCCAAGTGACCGAGGCCGCCGATACCGACGACACCGACGCGATCCGTCGGCCGGATATCGAAAGCTCTAAAGGGCGTAAAGACTGTAACGCCGCCGCACATCAGAGGGCCGGCGTCGGCAGCGCTCAACCCGTCCGGAATAGGCACGGCCCAGAGCCATTGTACGCGGACGCGATCAGCGAAGCCGCCATGCCGGCCGACGATGGTCGCCTTGCCTTCGGGGCAGAGGTTGCCGTCGCCGGAAACGCACTGTTCGCAGTGCATGCAACTTCCCGACGCCCATCCGATGCCGACGCGTTGCCCGATTTTCAAACCTTTGGCATTTGAGCCGAGAGCGACGACCTTACCGATCACTTCGTGGCCGGGAATAACCGGATACGACGTGAAACCCCATTCGTTGTTCATCACCGAAGCGTCGGAATGACAGACGCCGCAGTACTCGACCGCAACTTCAACGTCGTCATCAGCAAGGGGACCGGGATCGTATTCGAACGGCTCCAGCGGACGGTTCGCCGCTGTCGCGGCCCAGCCTTTGATGGTCATGTCAGCGCTCCAACTTGCTGTATGGAAGATAAAGAGTGTTGCGGGGCACGCGATGCCACGCTGGGGCGATGCGCGCACCACCTTTCTTGCTTTGAAAACCGGGCAGCAGCCCAATCGTTTCAGTAAAACAGGCTGGAGACGCTCTCTTCGCGGCTCGTGCGCAGAATGGCCTCGCCGATGAGCGGTGCGATCGATATGACGCGAATGTTTCGCGCGGCTTTGACCGCTTCCGTCGGCAAAATGGAATCCGTAATGACCAGTGACTTCAGCCGCGAATTCTGAATTCGGCTGACCGCGCCGCCCGACAGCACGGCATGCGAAATGTAAGCGGAAACTTCCGTCGCGCCATTCTTCAGCAGCGCTTCCGCCGCGTTCACCAGGGTACCGCCGGAATCGACGATGTCGTCGATCAGGATGCAGCGTTTGCCATCGACCTCGCCGATGACGTTCATCACTTCGCTCTCGCCGGGGCGTTCGCGGCGCTTGTCGCAAATGGCGATCGGCGCGCCGATGCGTTTGGCCAACGCGCGGGCTCTGACGACGCCGCCGACGTCCGGCGAAACAACGACGATGTCATCGGTATTTCCGAAATTATCTTCGATGTCGCGAGTCATGACCGGCGCCGCGAAGAGGTTATCGGTCGGAATGTCGAAAAAGCCCTGGATCTGCCCGGCGTGCAGATCGAGCGTCAGCACGCGGTGGGCGCCAGCTCGCTCGATGAGGTTGGCGACAAGTTTCGCGGAAATCGGCGTTCGCGGGCCCGGCTTCCGATCTTGCCGGGCATAGCCGAAGTACGGAATGACTGCCGTGATGCGCCGCGCCGACGAGCGCTTGAGCGCGTCGAGCAGGATCAGCAGCTCCATCATGTTGTCGTTTGCAGGAAACGACGTCGATTGAATCACGAAGACGTCCTGGCCGCGGACGTTCTCCTGAATCTCGACGAAGATTTCCATATCCGCGAAGCGCTTCACCTGACCTTTGGTCATCGGCAATTTCAGGTGTGCGCAAATGGCATCGGCGAGAGGCCGGTTGCTGTTTCCCGCGACGATTTTCACGTCCAGCTTTCCTCGGCCGTCTCTGCTTCGAGCGTCGTCACCTTTGGCGTCAAAAGGCATGTCCGCTTTAAAACCTCTGCTATGCGCGGGCTTGTAGCAATTGGGCCCGGACGATTCAACCGTCCGGGCCCCGATTTGCGGCGGCATCTTGCGCAGCCACTGATTTGCTTAATTTATACTTTTCTCGGGTATTAGCTTGATGATGCCCTGGGCTGCGGCGGCCGCTGCGGCGTCGGCGGTCTTGCCCCAGGCGCCGTCGAGTGAACCCTGCGGCACTTCGTTTTTCTGCGATACCGTTCCGAGCTTTTTGCCCGTGGGGTCGAGCACGTTCCAGTCGATCTGGATCGGCTGTTTTCCGTCCCGGCTCTGACCTAACGCGACCTTGCCTTCGATTTTGTAGGAGCGCGCATCGGGGATCGTAGCCAGCCTCAGGCCGTTTTTCGATAATTCGCGCTGAATGGCCGACGTTAGCGCCGTCTGGCCGTCACCCGGCGCTCCGGTCACCATCGGCACAACGGCCGTGATCGGGCCGGAGGTCGCGATGCTTCCCGTCGTCGGCGACATCGGTTGCGCATTCGATGCCGTTGCGTAGGCGGTCTTGGTGGCCGGTATCGCATTCGATTGCCCATTCACCGGGCCGCCATTCGAGGCGACGATGCTGCCGCTTGTCGGGAGCCAGCTCGCGATCTGCTTCGCGGTCTTGTCAGCGATGCGCTCAACCACGGGCGGCGTAACGGCTGACCACGGATCCTTGCCGCCGCCAGCGACGATCTCTTCACCAGTCACGCGATGGACACGCTTGCCGGCCTGATCGGTTACGTCCCAGATATAGGAAATCTTCGCTTTGCTGTGTTCCCGCGCGGCGACGATGTAGCCGCGCAATACGTACTCGCTCGTGGCGTTCGACGACGTCGCGACCGTCAGACCGTCACGGCCGATAGCCTTCGACAGCGCTTCCTGCAGATCACGCGCGACATTGTCGGGCGAACCGATAACCGGCGCTATCTGGATCTTGGCCATTTTGGCGGAAACGGGGGTTGGCGTTTCGGGCGGAGTCAGCGTCGCCTGCGGCGCGGATGATCCCCCTCCGAGGAGATTTGGCGTTGAGGAGCATCCCCCGAGTCCTAACGCGAAGACCGACGCGATAAACGCCGAACTCATTATGTAACGAAGTCTTCCGCGCGTACGCGTCCGAGCAGAGTATAAGGTCGTCACGTCGACGTCCCCCCTTGTCCAACCGCAACTTCCCGGCGGCCGGCATTACATTACCCCGCGGCCTGAACTCCCCCGATACTACCGGAACTGATCGTTAACCCCTAGATCAGCCCAGCTCTGCCCGTCCAGACGGCAGCCCTACGAAAGTGTGATCAGCTCACGCAAACGCCGGTATCGCATGAGCATTCCTTGTGGATTGTGCGATTAAGCCACGACGATGGCGGAGATTTGGCGGCCATAGTCCGGTTCGTGGAGCTTCGTTTTGCGCCGATAGCTGAAGAAAAGTGATTCGCTTTCATAAGTGCAGGTCGAAAGGCCGGTTACGGTCTTCAGCCCAGCATCCTTGAGCCGCTGAAGCGCAAACCCCGCAAGATCGAAATGCGGACGAGATTTCTCGTTGGCCCGCACAAAGAAGCGCTGCCACTTGGGATCGCGTGACACGAATTGGCTTTCGAATTCGAAGCCGACTTCGTACGCCTTTTGGCTGATGCACGGTCCGACCGCGGCCGAGATGCGCTCGCGTCGGGCACCGAGCCGCTCCATTTCCCTTATTGCACTTTCGATGATGCCTTCGAGAGCACCGCGCCAACCCGCGTGCGCCGCAGCAACGACGCGCGCCTCAGGATCGGCAAGCAGCACCGGCGCGCAATCGGCCGTCAGGACGCCGACGACGAGGCCGGGCGTCGCGGATACCACGGCATCGGCGTGCGGCAGCGCCATCCGATCCGGAAATGCAGTGACCTCGCGCGCCGTGGTGCCGTGCTCCTGATAAAGCGTCACGACGGCATCGTCGCGGCCTTCAAGATAACGTGCCACACGGCGGCGATTTTCCAGCACCCGTTGGGCGTCGTCATTCGAACCGAGACCGCAGTTGAGGCTCGCATAGATACCTTCCGAGACGCCGCCTTCACGCGTGAAAAACCCGTGTCTGACTCCGGGAAGGGCTTTGAGGGTGTCGGCGAGCAGCGGCGATGGCACAGACTGCGTCATGTCTGGCTCTCGGAGGTCTGAGCAGTCGAGCCGCCAGCCGCAGCCGCCGCGCGAAAGCCGGGCAGGGGAGGCAGTTCGGGAGAGCGCGCCGCAAGCACCTTGAACCGCGAGCCCATGCCGTTCGGCGCCAGCAGACGTGCGACGCCGGTTTCGATCTCGCCGGCGCGCTGAGGATTGGCCGTCATCAGCCGCGATGCCCTCTCGACGATACCGACAGCGCCGAGAAATTCCGACTGCGTCACGGGCCCGTCGAGGGCCAGGCCAGCGCGGTGCAGGGTCGAGGCGAGATCGTAGAAATTGACGTGTACGGTGAGGTCGGCTTCGCCGGGTGAGGCCAGCGGCGATTCATATTTGTGCGCCCGCACGGCCTGCAGCGTGTCTCCGGCGGCCGCGACCGTGTGGCCGTAGTCGATCAACAGCATCACGACGGGGCCGCGTTGCATCAGGCTTTGCAAAGCCGTCGCGAGCCGGTCGAGGCGCTGGGTCTCGATGACAGCGCCGGGTGGCGCGTCAGGCAGCAGCGCTTCGAAAGCTTCATGCGGGCATTCGCCGTCAAGCGCCGCGAATTGCAAGTCGCCGGATCGATTGAGCGAAACGCCTCGGATGCGCCAGCCGTCCTTTGTCTTGATCCACTGTGCGACCGGCCACGAATCCAGAAACTCGTTGGCGAGAATGATCGCTGGCGGAGAGAATTCGTCGAGTTTGCTGCCCCACGTGATCTTGCCGCGGAACTCGGCAAGCGTCGAGCTTTGCACCTCGGCGAGCGTTTGGCTCGCTTCGATGAGATGGGGCCGCACAGCCTCCGTGAAACCTGGAACGACGCGTGCTGCGCGCAACGCGTCCCGCATCATGGTTCCGCGACCCGGACCGAATTCGGCAAGCGTGATGGTCTCCGGCGCGCCGAAGACGTTCTGCCAGACGACGCCCGTCCAGACGCCGATCAATTCGCCGAAAACCTGGCTGATCTCGGCCGCGGTGATGAAATCGCCCGAACTGCCGAAGACGCGCTGTCGCCGGTAGTATCCGAGCGGCTCATCCCAAAGGCATCGCGCCATGTAGGCTTGAACGGTCATGGGACCGTCGCGGCGGATGGTTTCTTTGATCTGCCGCGCCAGGGGCGTGTCTCGATGCAGTAAGGGAGGTGCGGTCACACCAGGACCTTTCCGGATGCCTCCGCTCGTGGCGCCGTCCAGATCAGATACAATCCGATCAGCAGCATCGGCAGGCAGTAGACTTGGCCTGCTGTGAACGGCCCGATGTTGAAAACGTTATAGGCCTCGGGCTCACGGAATATCTCGCATATCGAACGTGCGATGGCATACCAGACGAGCCAGATGCCGGTGACAAGTCCGGGGCGTTTCAATGCCAGCATCCGATGCGTCGCAAAGCGCATGATGAACCACATCACCAGGCCCTCGAGCACCGCTTCAAAGATTTGGCTCGGATAGCGCGGCTCAGGGCCGCCGTTGGGAAAGACCATTCCGATGGCGGATGTCGTGACGCGTCCCCAGTGTTCGGAATTGATGAAGTTCGCGATGCGGCCGAAAAAGATGCCGGCAGGCGCAGCTGCACAGGTGAGATCCATCACGGACCGGGCCGGCACCTTGTAGTGCCGCGCGAAGACCAGAATGAGGATGCCGCACGCGATCAGCGCGCCGTGGAAGCTCATCCCGCCTTTCCAGACTTTGACGATCTCGGCAGGGTGCGAGAAATAGAAATCGGGATCGTAGAGGAACACCTGCCCCAGACGGCCGCCGATGACGACGCCGAGCGTCATAAAGAGCAGCAGGTCGTCGATCCGTTCCAGCGTCAACGGCGCCTTGTTGCCGAGCCAGAGTCGCGGCGTCGAGATGAGGCGCCTGATATAGAGCCAACCGAGGACGAGCCCGACGAGGTAGGCGATGCCATACCATTTGATTGAGATGGGCCCGTATTCGATCGCGATCGGGTCGATGTTCGGGTACGTCAGAAGGGCAAGAGGTGTCATCGATGCTCCACGCTGAATTCCGGGACCGGCTATTCGAGTTCGCCCGCGAGGGTTGTTTGGGAAGGCCCTCTCATTGTCAAGCGCGGCCGAAATAGCCCGCTGGTCTCCTTCATGCCTTGCAGTCCGGGCGCTCAGTCGCCATAGTCAGCCCAAGCCTTTGACCCCGGAAGCGACGATGACCCAGACGACGAATAAGTTGTTCGACGACTTTGCCAAGCTCATGACGGATGCCGCAGGCGCGGCCGAGGGCGTCAGGCGAGAGACCGAAACGATTATGCGTGCTCAGGTCGAGAAATTCCTGCGCGACATGAACGTCGTGACACGGGAAGATTTCGAGGTCGTACGGGAGATGGCGCAGAAGGCGCGTCAGGAGAACGAGGCGCTCGCGGCTCGCGTCGCCGCTCTGGAAGCTCAACTCGCAAAATAAGATCGTGCCCTGACACGTTTCGTCACGGCGCTGTTGCCGCGGCTTCCGCATCCACAGTTTAGACTGTGTTTTCTACAGTTCGCTTCGCTGCGGTCATTGCAGACGCATGCGCGCCCGCGCTTCGCCACTTTCACCGTGGACAAGGTTTGCGGTTCAAAGTCGTCAGCTTGCGACTCGCCGGGGCCTCTGGTTTTGTCCGCCGCAACATAAAGCGGCGCATTTGCTGATCCGACTGGGCCGCTTCTTCTTGCAAAATTTGCCTCGCGGCGGATTGGAGATCGATACACATGGCAGTTGCGGAACAGAAGTCTGGCCGCGTCTTGAATCCGATCGATCTCATCGAACAGCTCGCCAATGGCCATGATTGGCCGCACGAGCGCGCAAGCGACGAGGAAATGACCCTCATCGTTGCCGGCACATGGGCCGATTATCATATCTCGATTAACTGGCGCGACGATCTCGAAGCTTTGCACCTCGCGTGCGCTTTCGATTTCCGCGTTCCGGAAACGCGCCTGACCGAGATGTACCGGCTGGTGGCGCAGATCAACGAGCAGCTTTGGCTCGGGCATTTCGATCTCTGGACCCAGGAAGGTCTGGTGATGTTCCGCCACGCCCTGCTGCTGAATGGGGCCGTCGCCACCGTTGCCCAGTGCGAGGCTATGCTGAAAGCCGCGCTCGAAGGCTGCGAGCGCTATTACCAGGCCTTCCAGTTCGTTGTCTGGGCGGGTAAGGAAAGCCGTGAGGCCCTGGTTTCGACCATGTTCGAGACGCAGGGGCAGGCTTAAATCCGGCTTCGCCGCCCAAGGTAGCTCGTGTCATGTCGTTCGCACTCGATGGTCCGGTTGTGCTCGCTGGCGCCGGGAAGATGGGCGCGGCGCTTCTCGCGGGCTGGATCGAACGGGGACTTCAGCCGCGCGACGTCATCATCCAGGATCCTAATCTTGCTGGCGAGGCGGCCGAGCTTGTCAGGAAGCACGGCTTAACAGTCGTACCCGACCTTGGCTCGCTGGCATCGCCGCCGTCGGTCATCGTCGTCGCCGTCAAACCCCAGATGATGGACGCCGTCTTCCCTCCGCTCGCCAAACACGTCGGCCCGGCGACGGTCGTCATGTCGATTGCAGCGGGCAAACCGATCGCGAGCTTCGAACGCCATCTGCCGCGACGGACCGCCGTCGTTCGCGCCATGCCGAATACTCCGGCGGCCATAGGACGCGGAATTACCGGTGCAGTCGGCAACGCCCACGTCACGGCGAAACAGAAAGATCTCTGTCGGCAGCTGCTCGAAGCCGCCGGCGACGTCGTGTGGGTTGAAGACGAAGCGTTGATTGATGCGGTGACAGCCGTATCAGGCT
>JAICLG010000310.1 GCA_025927515.1 Hyphomicrobium sp. | reverse complement strand
GCCGGCGGTCTCGTCCATCAAATGAAACAGCGCTGTCAGTGCCGGAGCCTGCTGGTGGACTTTGACCATGAACGCCGAGAGCTGATCGAGTCGGCTGATGAGCAGCGTCGCAAAGGCGACGAAGCTGACGATTTCGCCGACAGTCAGTTCGCCGCGTCCGACGAGAATGGCTCCCGCGACAAAGATTACGACCATCGTCAACGTCGCGGCCGACCGCTGCATCACAGTCAGGATGCCCCACCACGTCACGACCGGATATTGGGCGGCGAGAAGATCGCGAGAGAGTGCACGGAGCGCGTCGGCTTCCGCTTGCAGCCGGGCGTAACTCTGAACGACCATGACATTGCCGATTACATCGACGACGCGGCTCGACAATGCCGTCTCGTAAGTTTCGACCGCGGCCTGCCCCGTGGATGTCCGGCGCATGACGAGAACGTTCATCAGCGTATAGGCGGCGGCCAGCGCAAGAAGGATCGCCGCCATACGCACGTCCATGCTGATGGCGGTGGGGATCAGCAGGATGATGCCGAACAGCGCCGTCAACTGCTCGCGCATCGCGCCGAGCCAGAGCCAGAACAAGGCCGTCGTGCCCGACAGGATCGTTCGAATGGTAGCGCCCGAACCGCGCGATGCGTGGGCGCTTTGCGGGAGGGCGATCGCCGTTTCGTACACTCGCGCGAGGTGCGCAAGTTTCTGGCGGTGTGCGAGCCGGTCGGAATTGATGCTGACGATGACGCCTGCGCCGATGGCGAACAATCCGAGAAGCGCCCAGAGGCCGATGTAGCCGAATGCATTCTGGCCTTTGCTCAGCGCATCGACGACTCGGCCAAAGAGGATCGGCTCGGCCAGCTGTATCGCGGCGATGACGATTCCGGCCGTCGCCAACGCGATCGCGAGCCATTTCTCGGACGAAAGCAGACCGAGCGCGCGACTATAAATTTGGACGAGGCTTAACGGCTTCGATGTCATGCGGGTCCGCGCGCATCGTGATCGCTGGTCGTATCAGAAGCCCTCATGCGCCGATCAATGCCCGTTTGAAATCTGCTCCGCGGCGCACCTCTACAGCATCCCTATCCTGAAAACATCAGATTTTTATAGGTGGTTGCGCCTGGCCTACGTTGCGTCAGTCCGGAAAGTTTTTCACATTCTTGACGCCGAAACTGCGCTGTTCGATTGTCGTTACCGGCATTCACGCGAGGCATGAAAGCCATGGCCCAAGATCCGAAATATCAGCTGCCCACCTACACACCAGCCGCACGAGCGCTGCATTGGTTGGTCGCGCTTCTGGTCTTCATTCAGCTGCCGCTCGGTCTCTATATGACGTATCGTGGTAACGACATGCCGGCGGTCAATGAGAAAGGCGAGGCGGTCAAAGGCATTTTCGATGCGCTGACGGGGTTTCTCTACAGCTCTCATAAGCTGATCGGTCTGACCATCCTGTTTCTCGTTCTCGCGCGTCTCATTTATCGTCTCACCCGGGGCGCGCCGCGACCCGATCCGACGGTCCCGGTTGCTCTGACCGGGGTCAGCCATCTTGTTCACTGGGCGCTCTATGCATTGCTGATCATGGTTCCGATCGTCGGGTACATGGCCATCTCATATGGACGTTACCTTGAAGCCTTCGGCATACCATTGCCGCCGGTTACTGGGGAAAATAAGGATTTGGCGAAGCAGATCTTCGAATGGCACGAGACGGGAGCGCTCCTGATCCTGCTGTTTGTGACGCTTCATGTCCTCGCGGCGATCTTTCATAAGTTCGTTCGAAAAGATCGCGTCGTCGAACGTATGCTGCCGGAAAAAGGCGGTCTGATCGCGGGGGACAGCGTTATGAGCCCGGGACGGCGAAGGTGTCGGTGTGACCGACGAAAGCGCCTGTTCGTGGGACTTTGACCCAGTCGAGGAGCGTCTTGTCGTCAACTCCGCCGATCTCGGAGACCGCGACTGCGTGTCCGCGCACGAGTTCCTCGATCAGCATGCGATCGCTGCGTTCGAGGCGCCAGGCGCTATCGCCTTCGAGCACCGTGTAACCGTGCAGGCGAAATTGATCGGCGATGTGCGCGACGGCCATCGGTCCAGCTGCAACGCCAACGCCTTTGTCGCGCATCTGGTGACGATGAAAAGCCGCCGTCATCTGGTTGTCGGCCGGGCGATGCGGCACCCACTGCCGCATCCCGTTGTAAGTGAGGGCTGCGTAAAAGGCAGCCTTGCGCGCCGCGACGGCTTTCGACAGAGCGCGGATGTAATCTTGCGAAGCAAGATCGAAGAACGCGGAGGCGGTCACAAGTTGCCAAGGCGCGTCGAGCAGGCGGTTGGTTTCACTCGCGAGATCAGCGATCGAAAAGGTGACGGTCAGATCGCGGCCGTCTTTTTCCAGACGGAGCGTTTCGTTGTCGATCTCGGATGCGTCGGCCCAGCCGATCAGGCGTTTTCTGGCCGCATCGAGCGCGTCGGCATCGTGATCGACGAGCTTCCAGACCTGCTTCTTCGGCAACAGCGACGCGGTCGCGCGAAGGTTGGCGCCGGTTCCAGAGGCGAGATCAAGAATGTGTAGTTCGTCGCGGAGTGCAAAGCGGGCAGCGACGGCGTTGGCGATTTCGGCGGAGCGCGCCCGGGCGTCGGCCGGTTCGCGCAGATCCAACCACTCTGAGGAGAATTCGCTCACGGACGGAGGCCCAAAATGACGGCCGCGATGCGCCGGGCGGTTTCGTGCCACGTCGGCAGCGTGCGTCCGGCCTCCCACGCGGCATCTGCAAGGCGATCGCGCAGCTTCTTATCGGTTAAGGCGCGCTGCAGCGCCACGCTCAGCGCCGAAACGTTTCCGGCTTCGACGTGCAAGGCTGCGGCGTCGCCTGCCGTTTCGGCGGCGGCACCACCGGCTGCGATCACCATCGGTAGGCCCCGCGCCATCGCTTCTGCGAGCACCATTCCATAGCCTTCGAACAGCGAGGCCGAAACGAAAAGATCGGCGCTTTCATAATAGCGTTCGAGCGTTGCCGGCACGACCTTGCCCGCGACCGTCACCCGATCTTCGAGGCCGTGCGAGCGGACGGCATCCTGCAGGGCAGCGATGGCCCCATCGTGACGATCGAGGGCGCCGGCGATCGTCAAACGCCAATCGATGTCCTTCAGAGGCGCGAGTGCTTTGACGAGTATGTCGTAGCCTTTGCGCGGGAGCACGGCGCCGACGGCAAGGATCTGCAGCGGCGCGCCGGTGCCGGTCGCGCGCCGCGCCGGATCGGTTCCGGGCTCCGCTATTGTCACCTTATCGGGCGAGATACCCATATTGTCGACAAGGATGCGTTTCGTGACGCGGCTCGTCACGACGACATGGTTGGCTCGTTCCAGCGCGTTCTCTTCGCTTTCTTTCAGCTCGAGCTTGCGAGGATGCGGCAGGCCAGTCTCGAGAAAGAGCGGATGATGCACCAGCGCGATCACCCTGCCTTCGAGGCTATTTAGAATATCGTCGGGAAAGGCGCCGAACGCCAT
>JAICLG010000323.1 GCA_025927515.1 Hyphomicrobium sp. | reverse complement strand
CGGTTCGTCCAACGAGCGAAAGGTCAAGAGTTTCAGGAGCCGCGTTGCGGCGATCAATGAGCTGGAAAGCGAAGTTCAGGCGCTCTCCGATGACGAGTTGAGGGCCCGCACCGAGGTTTTCCGTAAACAGCTGGAAGAAGGCACGACGCTCGACGATCTGCTCGCGCCGGCGTTCGCGACCGTCCGCGAGGCTGCGAAACGCACGCTTGGCCAGCGACATTTCGATGTTCAGCTGATCGGCGGCATGGTTCTGCATCAGGGTGACATCGCCGAGATGCGAACGGGCGAAGGCAAGACGCTCGTCGCAACGCTTCCCGTCTATCTGAACGCACTGACCGGAAAAGGCGTCCACGTCGTCACCGTCAACGACTATCTCGCCCGGCGCGACGCCGAGTGGATGGGCCAAGTCTATCGGTTTCTCGGTTTGACCGTCGGCTGCATCTATCACGACATGACCGACGAGGAGCGTAAGACCGCTTACGCTTGCGATGTCACCTACGGCACCAATAACGAACTCGGCTTCGATTATCTTCGCGACAACATGAAGATGAATCGCGACGAGATGGTCCAGCGTGGCCACGTCTACGCAATCGTCGACGAGGTCGATTCGATTTTGATCGATGAGGCGCGCACGCCGTTGATCATCTCCGGCCCGCTCGAAGACCGCGCCGAACTCTACCAGACGATCGACGAATTGATGAAGATCGTGGTGAAGGAGGATTTCGAGCTCGACGAGAAGCAGCGCCAGGTTTCCTTCACGGAAGCCGGCAACGAAAAAATGGAAAATGCGCTGCAGGAAGCCGGCCTTCTGAAAGGCACGCTTTACGACATCGACAACGTCACGATCGTTCACCACCTCAATCAGGCGCTCAAGGCGCACAAGCTTTTCCAGCGCGACAAGGATTACATCGTCAAGGGCGGCGAGCTCGTCATCATTGACGAATTCACCGGCCGCATGATGCCCGGCCGCCGCTATTCGGAAGGCCTGCACCAGGCGCTCGAGGCCAAAGAGCACGTCGAAGTTCAGCCCGAAAACCAGACACTCGCGTCGATCACGTTCCAGAACTACTTCCGCCTCTACAAGAAGCTTGGCGGCATGACCGGCACGGCAATGACCGAGTCCGAAGAATTCCTCGATATCTATGGCCTGCAGGTTATCGACATTCCCACCAACCTCCCGGTCCGCCGCATCGACGAAGACGACGAAATCTATCGCACGCAGAACGAAAAGCTCGCGGCCATCGTCCAGTCGATTGCCGAGGCGAAAAACCGGGGGCAGCCGATCCTCGTCGGCACGACCTCGATCGAGAAATCCGAGCAGCTATCAGAGCTTTTGAAGGACTCGAAGTATCTCCGCAACCTCGCGCGTTCGCTGGAGCAGCAAGCCGCTGCACTGAAGCCGGGGAAAGAGGAAGAGCTGCGCAAACATTTCACTGACATGGCGGCGCTGTTGACCAGATACGCCACGGAGGCCAAGGGCAAGGACGCGGCTATCGAGCATAAAGTCCTCAACGCGCGCTACCATGAGCAGGAAGCGACGATCGTCGCCCAGGCGGGCGTGCCGGGCTCGGTAACGATCGCGACCAACATGGCTGGTCGCGGCACCGACATTCAGCTCGGGGGCAACGCCGAATTCCGGCTTCGCGACTGGATCGCGGACGAGACGCAGAAGGGCACGCCTCCCGACGAGGAGGCAATCGCGAAGAAGCGCGCCGAACTGATCGCCGACGTCGCTGAGAAGAAGCAGCAGGCGCAGGACGCCGGTGGCCTTTATGTGCTCGCCACCGAGCGCCACGAAAGCCGTCGCATCGACAACCAGCTTCGCGGCCGCTCCGGCCGTCAGGGCGACCCTGGCCGTTCGAAATTCTATCTCGCGCTTGACGACGATCTGATGCGCATCTTCGGTTCGGAGCGCATGGAGAAGGTGCTGCAGACGCTTGGCCTCAAGGAAGGCGAGGCGATCACGCACCCGTGGATGAACAAGTCGCTCGAGACCGCGCAAAAGAAAGTTGAGCAGCGTAACTACGACATCCGCAAGCAGATCCTGAAATACGACGACGTGATGAATGACCAGCGCAAGGTCATCTTCGATCAGCGCCTCGACATCATGGGCGAGGATGACGTCTCTGAAACCGTCGCCGGGCTCCGCAGCGAGCTGGTCGACGAGTTCGTCACGCGGTTCATTCCGCCGGCGGCCTATGCCGAACAGTGGAACATTGCCGGCCTGAAAGAGCAGGTCAAAGACGTGTTCGCGCTTGATCTGCCGATCGACGCGTGGGCTGAGGAGGAAGGCATTGCGGACGAAGAAATCCGCGAGCGTCTCAAGTCGGCCGTCGAGGCCAAGGTTGAGGCGAAAACCAACGAGCTTGGCACCGAGCTTTACCGCCAGATCGAGAAAATGGTTCTGCTGCAGACGCTCGATCATCTGTGGCGCGAACATCTGGTGACACTGGAGCACTTGCGTCAGGTGATTGGTTTCCGCGCCTATGGACAGCTCGATCCGCTGAACGAATATAAGTCGGAAGCTTTCATCCTGTTCGAGAACATGCTCGGCCGTCTCCGCGAGAACGTTACCGGGCAGTTGATGCACGTTGAGCTTGCCCCGCCCGAGGAACAGCCGGCCCTGCAGCCGATCGATTTGCCGCCGATGGTGGCGCATCATGTCGATCCAACCACAGGCTTCGACGAATTCCAGCATGATCCCGAATTGGCGATGGCCGACGCCGCGATCTCGGGTGCACGTGCGCGGCGCAATGCGCCGCCCGAACCCGAAAAGCGTGCGCCGATCCAAAGCCGCCGCAGCGAGGGCGCGACGGACCCCAACGATCCAACGACTTGGGGTCGCGTTTCGCGCAACGCGCTCTGCCCGTGCGGTTCAGGCAAGAAGTACAAGCACTGCCACGGGAAGATGGATTAGGCAGTCGTATAACAGCCTGCAACAAAATAGACGGACGCTATCTCCTATTGAGAAGCGTCCGTTGAAATATAATCAGAATGGTTGGCGGAGCGCGATTGGAAATAGCGCGCCTTATGACAAGTCTGCTGCAGAAATTCTTTCAATTGTCGCCGGAATAGCGTTATGCGCCACTTCGTCAGGCGGCGCCCGGATACCGGAAGCTGAAGCAGATTTTGGATTACGTACTTATTTCGGAATAGATGTTCGGCCAAACGCGAAAAGCCGGATGAAATACCTCCGGTGTGATTTGTGAAATAGAGCTTCTCTGATTTTCCGAGAGCAATGAGATCGACAATAGCGTCGACAGCATTCTTTTTGCGATCGCCGAAATAATGAAGTGCGCGCCCGCGCGTATCGGGTATTTCGCTTGAAGTCAAAATTTCGAGAGAATGACCAAGGCTCCGGGCGTATTCAAT
>JAICLG010000351.1 GCA_025927515.1 Hyphomicrobium sp. | reverse complement strand
GGCTTCGAGGAGCCTCACCATGTCGCGTAGCAGGACGAGCCCTTGCGGCTCGCTCAGTCCGACGACGTCAGGCTCGGAGAAGCGCATCGCGACGGACGTCTGCGAACGCGTTCGCGGATCGACGGCCAACGGCTCGATCCAGGGCGTGCGTTCGATCCAGGCGTAGAGCGCCGCAGCGTTGGCGCGGGTTCGCGCGATCGTCGCATCGATGCCGCCGATGCCTTGAGCCCAGCGCAATCCGTCGAGATAGTCTTCGACGCAGAGCATCGACGGCGTGTTGAGCGTCACGCCCTCGAAGACATCGCGATTGATGCCGTCCTTGCTCGCGATGCGGAACAGTTTCGGCATGGGCCACGCGGGGCGATAGGTGGTGAGCCGTTCGAGTGCGCGCGGAGACATGACCGCCATGCCGTGCGCGCCTTCGCCGCCGAAGGCCTTCTGCCAGGAATAGGTCAGCACGTCGATCTTGCTGAGGTCGATATCTTCGCCCATCAGCGCCGACGTCGCGTCGCAGATCGTGAGGCCTTGGCGATCGGCGGGGATCCATTCCGCGTTCGGAACTTTGACGCCCGTCGTCGTGCCGTTCCAGGTGAAGACGACGTCGTGCGAGAAATCGACCTTCGACAGATCGGGCAGATGGCCGGGTTCGGCATCCATCATGCGGACGCCGGGAAGCTTCAGCTCTTCGACGACGTCGCGTAGCCAGTTGCGTCCGAAGACGTCCCAGGCGAGCACGTCAACCGTGCGCGGGCCGAGCAGATTCCACATCGCGAGTTCGACGGCGCCGGTGTCCGAACCCGGAAGGATCGCAACCTCGTAGCCCTGTGGCACGCGAAGGACCTCGTGCGTCAGAGTCGTCACGAGCTTCAGCCGCTCACGGCCCTCGACCGAGCGATGCGAACGGCCCGTCAGCGCGTTGCGCAACGCATCGGGGCTCCATCCCGGCCGTTTGGAACATGGGCCGGAGGAAAAGAACGGCCGGTTTGGTCTGGTTTTCGGTTTCTCTGGTGCGGACATTACGTTTCCATCGTCTCGGTGTCGCGTCAGCGCGCTCGGCCTCTTAGCACGATACGAACACGACGAAAAATCGGCTTAGCGCCGCGGTTTTGGCCATCCTTGAAAGGGCCATCCAGAGCGACGCGGCAGACCTCCGTTCGTCCCTGGATGGCCGGGTCAAGCCCGGCCATGGATTATGAATGGATTGATAAGACGGCCGAAACGACCGCCTTACGCGCCCACAACAAAAGGTGCGCAGCTTCAGTCGAACTTGATGCGAATGCCGGAGCGGAACTGCTGGAGGATCGCGTCTTTGTAGACGATCGTATTGTCACCCGAAATCGATGGGGCCGTCGTCGATATGGCGTTGCCCTCCCAGAGCATCTGCCAGCCATTGTCCCAGATGATCTGGTCGGTGATGTTGTAAGCCACGCCAGCTTGAACTGCGGCGGCGAAATCGAACTGGTTCTTCGACGTTGAGCCGCTGAAGGACGCCGATTGTGCGTCCGTGGGCAGCCCGGGATTACATACCATATCGGGAAATTCGAGGGATGGATTGCAGCTGGCAGATTCTGAATAACCTCTGCGCATGCGACGCCACGTGAAGCCGACGCCGCCACCGATGTAAGGCGTAAAGCGAGTGCCGGTCGGGATATCGTAGAGAAGATTGAATAGGGCTGTCGTGCGCGAAAGCTTCGCCGAGTCTTGGCGCAATACTCCGTAGTCCTGGTTTCGATAACCGGTGCCGGGCTCGCCCATTGTAGTGTACTTCAGCGTGCCATTGTTCGTCAGACGTTCGTCAGGCGAGTAATCAATCGCGATTTCCGCGCGCAGCGACGGCGTGATGTAGCGGCCGAATGTCAAACCGAAGGTCGGCGATGCTCCGATATTGTCGCCGTCCTTCACCGGCATATTTATATCACTGTCGCGGATCGTTGCGCTTTGCGAGATGTTGGCGCCGATCCCGAGGCCGATGTACCAGTCGGAATCGGCATCGAACGTCGGCACGGGCGCGGGGGCCGGGACGGGAACGGCGACTCCGCCACCCATATCCTTGATGCCGCCGAAGTCCGCTGCCAACACGGGCGCGCCTCCGGCAACAAGCATTATGCTCGCCAAAATCAGCGTTTTCGAAAACGTCATAAGGGTCTTTCCCCGCTAGGCGAGCGCGACATGCGCCCAGACTCTGTTCAACGCTACGCGTGCGCAAACCGAGCCGTCGGAGGGAACGACAGGTTTCCAACGAAACGACCCACGACGTGTGGGAGCTTCGCCTGAAACGCCATGATACAGACCGCACCTTTGGCATCACTCAACGAGAGCAGGCGCGTTCGCCCCTGCTCTCCGCTATTCTCCTAGGCGCTGCGAGGCGCCAGAATTTCGTCAGTTCAGGTCGTAACGCAGACCGACGCGGAACTGGTGGGTGGTAACGTCCTTCAGCTTCGGACCGGCAGCCAGGTCTGAACCGTCCACGTTGATGTCACCCGTCCTGACATCGCCGAGATAGAGAAAGCGGTAGCCGAAATCGAGGTAGATCGCGTGACCGGTATTGTAGGCTACCGGCTCATCTTTCATGCCGCCGACGTAGGTCGTGCCACCGCCGCGAATCCGCCACGAAACACCGGCCATACCGGCCGCGGCAAAGCTGTTGCTGGAATCGCCGCCGATCCTGCCCGTGCATCCGCAGTCTTGGGTCATCGAGCCGCTTGATGTTTCGTTGTGCGCGAAGCCGATGCCGGCG
>JAICLG010000302.1 GCA_025927515.1 Hyphomicrobium sp. | reverse complement strand
TCGTGGCCTCACCCTATCCGAAGCGATCGAAACGTTAAGACCCGACGGATTGCTCCATCCACATTGAACAGCCGCAACTCTGAGGGCCTACCCCCGGGGGCTTCGCCGGACGGATACGTTGCAGACGCATGAGGGCTCGCGGGGGCGGGCTGCCTGACGTCTGCGCCGGAGTTCTCAGGCGATGACCGATCTGCCATTGCCGCGATGGGCCTATATGCCGGGCGGAACCTCTGAGGCCGATGCCGATTACGAGACGCTGGAGCAGGTCAAGTTTTGCGGCCGTTGCCAACGGCGCGCTCAAAGCGTTCCCATGCGTCGGGATGAAACTCAGTTGGCCTCTCGCGTCTTTCGGTCATGGCAGCTTAACCGGATAGAACTGTCTGTTGGCTTTCATTTCGAAAACAACTGGCCCATTGTTAGCCCGCGCTAGGGACATGATCTTCTCGTGACGAGAGACAAAATGACACAACGTGGTCCAACGGTCGATGTTCGGCAGATAAAAGCATTTCATCGCGTGTTGTTTGACCGCTAGGAGTTCGCTGTCATTTAAGTGCCACTTGCGATCCTGGCTGATGCATATCCATTTGCGCGGCCCCACGACATTCATCCAAACGTCATCGGGGGTATCGTGCGCAAATCCCTCATTCTGATGCCACTTTACTAAAGCAGGACATCTACACGAAAGAAGTGCCTGTGGCAGCTTCGTCCCAAACGTCCTATCGAAGAAGAATACTAATGTATCCACTTGTGGGGCCGATCAGGATCGACCTCGATGCGTTCGAAACGCAATGCCGCGGTCACCAAATCATTTGAGATATCGTAATCGTCTGCAATATCCCCGATGCCTTCGCCGCTTTTCCAGCGATCTCGGAGAACCCAAGTCGGAATCCCGCTTACATGCGGCGACCCAAATGCAATGCGTGGATCAATCAGAACCGGGCTATCGACTCCTGCCACCCTCCAGCGGAGCACCGTTCCGATCTGGGTATCATACTCGAATTCCTGCAACAGTCCGCTTAGAATTTGATTCCAAGCCAACTGACCTTGTTCTGTTACGTTTAGAAGCTTGTCCTTATCGGCCTC
This sequence comes from Hyphomicrobium sp., assembly GCA_025927515.1. Classification (GTDB taxonomy): domain Bacteria; phylum Pseudomonadota; class Alphaproteobacteria; order Rhizobiales; family Hyphomicrobiaceae; genus Hyphomicrobium_B. The sequence goes on along the minus strand of JAICLG010000302.1, from coordinate 2,473 downwards.
TACGATCTGATCGTAGTCCATGAAGAGCGTTTTGCCATCTGTCTTGAAACGGTACTGCGCAAACGGAAACGGCGAATTGAACTCGGCGGAGAGATATTTTCGAGCGTCTCGAATCGTGTCGAGCTTCACGCCCGACTGCCTCATGGCGGCTACAACTCCTACCTCTATTAGTTGGAGATAAGACAACGCCTCGCGGTCATCGCGACCCGTAACGACGCTGCTGTTGCCTCGTATCTTCTCCCAATTTCGAATGGTTTGATTGGACGTGCGGGCGTAGCGCGCCGCCTCCATGATGCGGTACGCCGGGACATTCAAACGCTTACGCCACAACTCGGAATGAGCTGTTGCCACCGCTTCGCCTCTATAGCCCCGCCCTCGATGTATCGGAACCTTGCATATTCGTTGGCCCGACTCAATTGGACGTTGATTCGATGATTTCCCGCGTGTTTTCCGAGATCGCAATGGCGCTCCCAACGTCACAGGGCCAAACGACGATTTTTGTTTGGCGTTCCGCCTCGACCTTCGCCGAAACCGGAATGGCTGCCGACGCGATCTCCGACTGATGATCCAGAACGGTCTCATGTATGTCTGCGGTATGCTGCTTTGTCATGGTTATACTGTGCAACAAAGTTCCATATTCGATCGATTCGGGCTGGACGTACATATAAACATGCAATATAATGCATCCCTGTTAAGTGATGAGAGGCTCAGGGATGGCTCATGGCCGGTGAAGATCGCGTCCTCGCGGGCGGGGCGAAATACATCGATTTTCAGACCGATCCGTCGCGCTACCGGCATTGGAAGCTTGCGGTGGAGGGCGACACCGCGACGTTGACCATGGACGTCGACGAGGACGGCGGCCTGTTCGAGGGCTATCAGCTCAAGCTCAACTCCTACGATCTCGGTGTCGATATCGAATTGGCGGACGCCGTGCAGCGGCTGCGCTTCGAACATCCGCAAGTGAAGGTCGTCGTGATCCGCTCGGCCAAGAACCGCGTGTTCTGCGCCGGCGCCAACATCCGCATGCTCGCGGGCTCGACCCACGCCCACAAGGTCAACTTCTGCAAGTTCACCAACGAGACCCGCAACGGGCTCGAGGACTCCTCGGAAAATTCCGGACAGCGCTACATCACCGTGGTCAACGGCACCGCGGCCGGCGGCGGCTATGAGCTGGCGCTCGCGACCGACCACATCATCCTCGCCGACGACGGCGCGGCAGCGGTGGCGCTGCCCGAAGTGCCGCTGCTTGCGGTGCTGCCGGGCACCGGCGGCCTCACGCGTGTCGTCGACAAGCGCAAGGTGCGGCGCGACCATGCCGATTTCTTCTGCACCATCGAGGAAGGCATCAAGGGCAAGCGGGCAGTCGCATGGCGGCTCGTCGACGAGATCGCTCCGAACTCGAAGCTCGAGGGCAAGATCGCCGAGCGCGCGAAAGCATTCGCCGCGGCGTCGAAGCGCAATGGCAATGGCCAGGGCATCGCGCTTGCGCCGCTCGACCGCACGATCGACGAAAACGGCGTCCGCTACGGTTTTGTTTCCGTTGACCTAGATCGCGCGGCGCGGATGGCGACGATATCGATCAAGGCGCCGGAATCCGCCGCGCCCGCCGATATCGACGGCATGATCGCGCAAGGCGCGTCGTTCTGGCCGCTGCAGGTCGCGCGCGAGCTCGATGATGCGATCCTGCATCTGCGCATCAACGAATTGGAGATCGCGCTGCTCGTGTTCAAGTCGCATGGCGACCCGGCGAACGTGCTGAGCCATGACGCCTTCCTCGACGCCAACAAGGCGCATTGGCTGGTCAATGAGGTCAGGCAGTTCTTCAAGCGCGTCTTGAAGCGCATCGATGTCACCTCGCGCACGCTGGTGACGCTGGTCGAGCCGGGCTCCTGCTTCGCCGGCACGCTTGCTGAGCTCGTGTTCGCCGCCGACCGCTCCTACATGCTGATCGGCTCGCGCCAGGGCGACAACCGCCCGCCGCCGTCGCTGCGGCTCTCCGCGATGAATTTCGGACCCTATCCGATGAGCCATGGCCTGACGCGGCTTGCCTCGCGGTTCCAGGCCGATCCCTCCGATCTCGATCGCGCGGAAGCCACCATCGGCACGGCGCTCGATGCGGAAGAGGCCGAGGAGCTTGGCCTCGTGACCTTCGCGCTCGACGACATCGACTGGGACGACGAGATCCGCGTGTTCCTCGAGGAGCGCGCCTCTTTCTCGCCCGACAGCCTCACCGGCATGGAAGCGAATTTGCGCTTCGTCGGGCCGGAGACCATGGAATCGAAAATCTTCGCGCGGCTGACCGCGTGGCAGAACTGGATCTTCCAGCGGCCGAACGCGGTCGGCGAGGAGGGCGCGCTCAGGCGCTACGGCAGCGGCCAGAAGCCGAAGTTCGATATGACGCGAGTCTAGAGGCGAATGGTGAGTGGCGAATAGCGAATAGATTTCTTCTATTCGCTACTCCCTATTCGCCATT
>JAICLG010000079.1 GCA_025927515.1 Hyphomicrobium sp. | reverse complement strand
GTGCTCGGACAGGCCGCGATGGGAACCTTTGCCCTTGCGGCGGCCAGACTTGCCCTGACGACCACGTTCGCCGAGGCCGCCGGCAGTGGGCCGGCGCAGCCGACACCCTTCAATGCGACGAATGTCAACGCCGAGGCCAAACGCCTCGCCGACCAGCCGTTCTCGAAACCGAGCCTGGATCTACCGCCGCCGTTCAACAAGCTCTCATACGATCAGTACCGGGACATCCGATTCCGGCCCGAAAAAGCGATCTGGAAAGGCGAGCATCTCGACTTTGAGATCCAGCCGTTCGCGATGGGCTGGCTTTACGATATGCCGGTCGACCTTTGGGTCGTCGACAAGGGTTCGGCGACGCGGCTCATTGCGGATAGCAAGCTGTTCTCGTTTGGGCCGTTGATCGGTCCGGGGCCTGACGCGGCCCCTTACGGATTTTCCGGATTTCGTATTCACGGGCCAATCAACAGGTCCGATTATTTCGATGAATATGCTGTGTTTCAGGGCGCGAGCTATTTTCGTGCTGTCGGCCGCAATGAAGGGTACGGAGCCTCGGCGCGGGGCTTGGCTCTCGGCACGGCGCGTCCCGCGGGTGAAGAGTTCCCGTTTTTCCGGACATTTTGGCTTGAAAAGCCCAAACCGGGTGCAACTCAGATTACCATTCACGCGTTGTTGGATAGCCAGTCCACAACCGGCGCGTACCGGTTCACGATCGAGCCAGGAGAGACGACGGTTATGGACGTTTCAGCCACGCTTTATCCGCGTGTGACTCTCCCTCATGTCGGAATCGCGCCATTGACGAGCATGTTCCTGCACGCCAGCACGGGACCTCAGCGTCGCCTGGATTTTCGTCCCGAGGTTCATGACAGCGACGGGCTCGCGATCGTTAACGGAAGCGGGGAACGTCTATGGCGTCCCTTGAATAATCCCAAGACCCTGCAAATCAGCGCTTTCATGGATAAGAGCCCGAGAGGGTTTGGGCTATGGCAACGCGACCGCTCGTTTCAGAGCTACGAGGACCTCGAAGCGCATTACGAGCGGCGCCCGAGCGTGTGGGTGCAACCCAAGGGGCAATGGGGTGACGGTTTCGTCGAACTCGTCGAAATCCCGGTCACCAACGAAATTCACGATAATGTCGTCGCCTATTGGCATCCTGCGAAGGAACTTCCGGCCGGCGGCCCTCATGTTTTCAACTATAGACTCTTCTGGGGTCAGGACGTGCCGGCGGCGTGGCCGGGAGCGCGGGTCGCAAAGACGCGGATCGGTAACGGCAAGAAGTCCGGAAATATCCTATTTGTGATCGATTTCATTGGGCCTTCGGTCGAGGACGCGAAGGATTTGCCGATCGCCGACGTTTCAGGACGTGCAGGCCAAACTTCCAACGTTGTCGTGCAGCGCAATCATGAGATTTCCGGCGTACGGGTCACTTTCGAACTGACACCGGGCAATGCCGATCTCGTCGAGTTGCGCTGCTTTTTGAAAACTGGCGATCAGCCCATCTCGGAGACGTGGCTCTATCGATGGACGAAGCCGTAAACGAGAATTTCAAAGGTCAGATGCCCGTAAACTCGGCAGAGGTCGTTAGCGGCCGCGATGCCGGACCGTGGTGGTATTTGCCGCCGCCGGCTCACCTAGATATGCCTGAGCAGGACTTCGCGCGGCGGATCGACCTCGTCAGCGAGCCGAAGCGTCGCGGCTATTGGGTGCCGCGGGCTGCCATCTTTGCTGGCGCCGCAGCGCTGACGGCAGCATTCGCGCACGAGCTATTCAGCATTCTGGCGTTCGTCATGATCACGCCGGTGCAGTTCCTGTTTCTCATTCTTTCGACGATCGCGTTCGGGTGGATCGCTATTGGGAGTTTGAGCGCGGCGCTGGGTTTTCTTCCACTCTTTGCGGGAGAGCGGCCGGACACGATCGAGCCGCCGGCATCCGAAACGCCTCTCTCTACGAGAACGGCTCTGCTTTTCCCAGTCTATCACGAAGAGCCGGCGAGGATCGCGGGTGCAATCGAGGCCATGGCGAGAGAACTCGTTGCGCTTGGCCGCAACGAGCATTTCGACGTTTTCATTCTCTCCGATACGCGCGGCGACGAAGACGGCGAACGTGAAGCCGACGTTTACCGGGCGCTCAGCCAAGAGATCGCTGACGCCATGCCTGTCTACTATCGGCGCCGATTGCAGAACACGGCACGGAAGGCAGGCAATATCGCCGATTGGGTCGGGCGCTTCGGAGGAGACTATCAGTCCTTCGTCATTCTAGACGGTGATAGCGTCATGAGCGGTGAAACGCTCGTGTCACTGGCGCTCGCCATGGATGCCGATGCGAAAGCCGGCCTTATTCAAACCGTCCCGCGTATCGTCGGCGGCGAAACGCTGTTGCAGCGACTGCAGCAATTCGCATGCAATACCTATGGGCCGCCAGTCGCTGCGGGCCTCGCGTTCTGGCATCGCGATCAGGGCAACTACTGGGGTCATAACGCAATCATTCGGACGACGGCATTTGCCGCGGCAGCGGGCCTACCAAATTTGCCCGGCCGCAAGCCTTTTGGCGGCCATATCATGAGCCATGACTTCGTCGAAGCCGTGCTCCTGCAACGTGCAGGCTACGGCGTGCACATGATGCCTTCGCTTGAGGGGTCTTATGAAGGCATGCCGCCCAACATCATCGATGTCGTGGCGCGCGACCGGCGCTGGGCCCAGGGAAACCTGCAGCACCTCGCCATCGTATCGCAGCCGGGTCTGACGCCGATGGGACGCGTGCATCTCGGCATGGGCGCCACATCGTACCTCATCTCGGCGGTCTGGGCATTGTCGCTGATCGTCGGCGTCATCCTGGCTCTCCAAGGCCAGCAGATGATTCCGAGTTACTTCCGCGATGCGAAGACGTTGTTTCCGATCTGGCCGATCATTGATCCTGGCGCTGCGCTTAGGCTATTTCTCGCAACGCTGGTCGTTGTGCTTCTCCCGAAGATGCTGGGTTTGATCCTGGCGTGGAAGGAAGCGCGGGCGGAAAATGACGTGCTTGGCGCGATCCGGGTCACGTTCGGCGTCCTTATTGAAACTATCTATTCGATGCTGATCGCTCCCATTTTCATGGTGACGCAGACTGTGGGCGCGGCGGAGATTCTGGCCGGGCTCGATTCCGGGTGGAAGCCGCAGAAGCGGAACGATGGAGCCATTTCGTTTGATGACGCAATGTGGTTCGCACGCTGGCACACTTTGGTCGGCGCGATTGTGGCCGTGATCGCTTGGACAGTCTCGCCCGGTCTGCTCGCGTGGATGGCGCCGGTCATTCTCGGGCTCGTGCTCGCGGGGCCCGTGAGTTGGCTGACGTCGCTCAGGGCCGGACCTATCGAGCGTTGGGCGTTGTCGACGGGCGTTGACCGTACCCCGCCGCCCGTCCTGATCGATGCCATCCATCGGGAACGCAATTGGGCACGCCGCGCCGCAACGCCGGGTGGCCTCAGCCCACGGCCCCAGGCGGCGGCCGCTTAATCAGTACAGTCAGGCTTTTCCGTTTTTTCGGAGCCTCTGAGCGAGCGGACGAGTTCGCCGAATATCTCGCGCATGCGGAGCGGCTCGGAATCGAGATTAGGGAGCGGGCGCGTGACCTCGACTGCAACGACGCCGAGGCGGGCAGTCAGTGCGCCATTGAAAGCGCCTTCGCCCAGTCGACGCGACAACCGGCGCAGGACGTCCTGGCCAACGAACTGACCGAGCAGATCATCGGTCATCGCTATTCCGCCGGTTGCGATAACGTGCGCCACCACGAGGCGAGCGAGGCGCAAAGCTCCAAGCACGCCCGGGCGGCCGCCGTAAAGTCCGGCGATAGAGCGGAACATGCGTACGTTCTCGACGAGGACGAAGCCCATGGCGATCCACATGATCGGCGATAGGGCAGATACGGTCGCGACCCGCTTCGCAGATTTGAGAATAACCCTGCGAGCTTCCTGGTCGAGCGGGTGCAACAACTCGCGGTCGGAAAGGCGCAGAAGCTCGCCGCTCTCAAGGACGTCGGCAGTATGGTCTCGCACCCGCGCCAGCCCCCATGCGAGGTCGGCGCGGCCGCGATAGTGGGCGAGCAAGGCATTCACGGCTTTTCGTTCGCTGGCTGCGTTGGGATTGGCAATCGCCGCCTTGACGAGCGCGCGCAGTTTCGCCAGCCGAGCGAGGCGGCGGAAACCGATCAACTCGCGCAGCACGATCGCAATGATCGCGAGAACGATGACGGACATCAATCCGAACGCGACCCATCCCACCCAATCGTTACGCTCGAGTGCAATCGACACGAAACGCGCGAACCAAAGGCCGATCGCCAGAGAGGCCAGTGCTCCGATTGCGGAGAAGAGGATGCCGCCGAAGCGGAATCCGCGGTTGATGTCGGTGACCGTCAAATGCCGAGAGGGAGCCGCTACGCTGCGGCGCCCGGTAACAGCGCCTGTGCGAGGCGTTGCGTGTTCGATCTCGGGCTCGACGAGAATATCGCCGGGCTTGAAAACGCGCGGCTTGCGCGGCGGCGGGATGTCATCCTCGAAGCTCATGCGAGATAATCCGAAATGAGGAAGTCGAGGGCGCGATCGAGCCTGATATGGGGAAAAGCGGCGGGTTTTCCGTCAGAAAGAGCGTCGGTGAGCTTGGGTGGCGCAAATCGAACAAGTTCGAGCGACGTCATTTTTGCGCTCCTCGCGGCGCTGAGCGCGGCGGTCGGATCGATGGGGAGATCACCCGGAAAAATTGCGACTTCCGTCGTGCCATCAAAGGTCACTCCGCCGATTGTCTCTCCACTAATCGGCGTACCCCGCAAGCAAGGAAGTACGTCAGACCCGTGTTTGGCCGTTGTTTCGCGCGTGGCGCGCAGCGCCGACATGGCCAGCGAATTAACGCCGGCGCCTTCCGTTTGGGCGCGAGAGATCGCTTCTTCGATGACGGTCTTGAGGATCGCTTCCAGGCGGTCGTGGCTGGAGGCGGGCAGGTGATCGGCCTTGGTCGCGGCGAAGAGAACACGGTCGATCTTCCGGCCGAGCAGAAGCGAAAGCCACGAGTTCGCACCGGGCCGGAACGCTTTGAGGATCGAGGTCATTGCTCGTTCCAGATCGGCGACCGCTTCAGCGCCGCGGTTCAGCGCCGCGAGGACATCGACAAGCACGATCTGGCGATCGAGGCGGGCGAAATGCTCGTTGAAGAACGGCGTGACGACGGTGGATTTATAGCTCTCGAAGCGCCGCAGCATCATCGCCGCGAGAGAGGCGCGCGGCGGGCGCTCACCGGAGGCGAGAGGCATCGGGAAGAATGTTAGCAGAGGCGAGCCTTCGAGATCTCCCGGCAACAGGAAGCGTCCGGGCGCCAGCGTCGATTGAGCGCCGCTATTGCGAACACGCCGCAGATGTTCGGTGAACAGCTTTGCGCCGGTCATTGCGATCTGCTCGTCTTCGGCGGCGGCCGGATCGGTGCCAGCGAGAAATTCCAGGAACGGCTTGGCGGCTTCGGCGCGCGAAGGCGCAGCCGCAAGCGCCAGCGCTTCCGCTGCAAACGTTCTGTAGTCCTGATCGAGAAGCGGCAGATCAATCAGCCATTCGCCGGGATAATCGACGATATCGAGATGGAGCTTCGAAAAACCGGCGATGCGTTTCAGGAGCGACGCCGATTGATACTCGATCGTCACTCGCAATTCCGAGATGCGGCGGGTGCTTTCCGGCCAGGCCGGCGGTGTGGAGAGCAGATCGGCAAGATGTGCTTCATAATCGAAGCGAGGCACGCTGTCGTCGGGCTGAGGTTCGAGATACGCCCTGACGATCCGATGCTCGGCGTCGGCGGCGAAGAACGGCAGGCGACCTCCCGAAACGAGGTTGCGGACGAGGGCCGTAATGAAAACGGTTTTTCCGGCGCGGGAGAGACCCGTGACGCCGAGACGTACGGACGGCGTCAGGTAATCGCCGAGTCGGGCTTGTGCATCCTTGATGAGATCAGAGTAGGTAAGGTCAGCCAAGTGATGCCGCGCGTGATCGCAATGAAAAGGGACGGATGGTCTCTTTAAGTGGCGCAAGTCCGACGAGACGACAAGGGCGGGTCGCAATCAGATGATGGCGGCCCGAGGTTCAGGCGTCGTGAGCTTTGCGAACCTCGAAAATTTCCATGATCCGGCAACCACGGTGAGGCCCGTCGACGACGAAAGTCCATTTGCCTTCCGTGAAGGTGTCGCACATTTTCACGCCTTTCACGAGGATCCAGTGACCTTCCTTGCCTTTGTGAATAGCGAGAATGTAGTACGCCCAGGCGTTCCTTGGCTTCTGCATCCAGGTCCAAAAGGTCGGACGCTCCTTGCGGGCGCGATGGAGGTGGCTCTCCGTCAGTTCCATGCGGTAGCCGAAATAGGCAAGCGCCGCTTCAACCTCGTCAGCGTAAGTTCCGCGCACGACCGGCTTGCGATGCGGCGGCAATTCGCGGATTTCGCGGATCACATCCTCGATTTTGGAGATCCCGTAGCCGGTAATCGCCGAAAGTACGTAGGGCCCGCAGAACGCAACGCGCCCGGTGTCGTTGTTCGCTGATCCGAGACTCGACGTCGGACGATCGCTTGAAAGGCGTTCGGTCATTTCGCACATGCCCAATTGAAGTGTACCGAGCGAGGCTCGGTCGATATGATTAATCAAAAGTTAACGAGAGGTATCTGCGGGGGATGGGTGAACGTGTGAACGTCTCTTTTTTCCAAGAACTTATGAACTCGATTGCGGAGCAGAGCCGGGCGTTGCTGCCGAAGGCGCTATTCGGCGCAGCCGATGGCGAGTCGATCGAGGTCCTGTCGCGGGCGCTCATGTCGGGTCGCGGCGAGGCTTCCGGCGTCGCGATCGCGCGACAGCTTCTCATACAACTCAAGAAGGCTACGGCGGAGGAGCGTTTGCAGTTCTTTCGCTTCCTCGCGGAGGAGCTGCAGCCCGACGCCGCCATCGTTGCCGATGCGGCGCGCCAATATCTCGATCATCCGTCGGAGAAGACGCTCGCCCGTCTGCAGAACGCAGCCTACAGCCCGCGCATGGAATTCTTCCGGCGCTTGAATCTTGCGCCTGGGGCGACGGGGCAAATCGTGGCGCTCAGGGCCGATCTTGTTCGCCATCTCAAATCGGACGACACGTTGGCGGCGGTCGACCGCGATCTGCAGCGTCTTCTGACATCCTGGTTCAATCGCGGCTTTCTCGTTCTGCGCCGGATCGATTGGCAGACGCCTGCTGCGATCCTGGAGAAGATCATCGCCTATGAGGCCGTGCACGAAATCCGAGGCTGGGATGACCTGCGCCGCAGGCTCGATCCCAAGGACCGGCGCTGTTTCGCGTTCTTTCATCCCGCGCTCGTCGACGAGCCTTTGATTTTCGTGGAAGTGGCGTTGATGCAGGAGATACCGGCTACGATCTCGGCCGTTATAGATGCTCATAGCGACGATGAAGGTGACGAGGTTCAACCGACGACGGCGGTTTTTTATTCCATCTCGAATTGCCAGGATGGCCTCAAAGGCATTTCCTTCGGCAATTTCCTCCTGAAGCAGGTCGTGGAAGATCTCGTTCGCGACACTCCAAGCCTCAAGACGTTCGTAACCCTGTCTCCGGTGCCGCATTTTGCGCACTGGCTCGATCGTGTTTTGGCGGCAGGAGATGGTTCAGGCCTGACCGAGGAAGACCGTGAAACTTTAGCGCGATTGCGCGATCCGAGCTGGATTGAGGACGTCATCAGCGGCGCGCCAGGCAGCGACGAGATCAAGCCATTGCTGTTGTCGCTCGCGGCGCAATACTTTCTGGTTTCCCGGTCAGCTGACGGTCGTCCCATCGATCCCGTCGCCCGGTTCCACCTTGGCAACGGCGCGCGGCTGGAGCGCCTGAACTGGCTCGCCGATACGTCCGAACGCGGACTGCGCGACGGGCGCGGATTGATGGTCAACTATCGCTATGAACCTGGCGAAATCGAGCGCAATCATGAAGCGTATGCTCAGGACGGGACCGTGGCCGCATCCCGTGGCGTGAAGGCGCTGCTCAAATCCGGCAGCAAAGTTAAGGCCCTTGGCGCGGTCCCTGATCTTCTCGCACTCCCCGGTGCGTCCAAGGCAAAACGAGCCCGTTCCACGGGCGTTGAATGATATTGAGTTCGTCATGCTGAGGAGCAAAGGAAGCCCTTGTCTTGGCTTTTTGCCCATGCAGTATGAGGTCGCTGGCTTTGCGGAGCGCGCGCTGAAATCGGCCATGCTGTTTGAACCGCAACGCGTTCGTCATTGATAGGGCCGCCATGCGCTACGACCAGAACGATCGTGAAAGCTCGAACGTAGAAGATCGCCGCGGGCAGGGCGGCGGCGGGTTTCAATTTCCCGGCGGCGGCATGCGAATACCAATCGGGGGCAAGGGCGGTTTCAGCATCACGACGCTACTGATTATCGGCGCGCTGATGATGTTCATGGGGATCAACCCGCTCGATGTTCTGCTCGGCACCGGCGGTCAGATCAACATGCCCCAGATGCCTCGTTCCGAGCGGCCTGTGGACCGATCGCCAAGCAATATTCCCGGATTGCCCGGTTCGCCACAAAGGCAAGCGGCGGGTGAGGACACCGAGAAAGCATTCATCAGCAAGGTTCTTGCCGACACCGAGGACGTTTGGACGGCCGTGTTCAGAAGCTTCGGCAGGACCTATCCCGATCCGAAGCTTGTCATCTATTCCGGCATCACGCGGACTGCTTGCGGCGCCGGGCAAGCGGCGATGGGTCCGTTTTATTGCCCGCTCGATCAGAAGGTCTACGTCGACCTCGCTTTCTATGATGAGCTGAAGCGCAGGTTCAATGTCAGCGGTGATTTTGCGCAGGCTTACGTCATTGCCCACGAAGTCGGCCATCACGTGCAGAAGCAGCTCGGCATCCTCGACAAGGTGCAGGAGCTCAAGAACAACGCCGACGACGAAGTGACGGCCAACCACATCCAGGTCCGAACGGAGCTACAAGCCGATTGTCTCGCGGGCGTCTGGGCGAACCTCAACGATCAGATGAAAAAGCGCCTGCAGCCCGGCGACATCGAAGAGGCATTGAACGCCGCTTCGCAGATCGGCGACGATATGATTCAGAGAAGAACGACCGGCCGCATTGTTCCCGATGCCTTCACGCATGGCACGGCTGCGCAACGCGTTCATTGGTTCAAAGCGGGATTCCAGTCAGGTCGCATGGACGCCTGCGATACGTTCAACACTTCGAATCCGTAACGCCCTTTCGAGGCGAAACGGGCGTCATCCGTTGATACGCTTCTGTAGGACCAGGCACCGACAGGATGCGCGCTGTCGATCGCGCACCCCTAATTAAAGGACAACGCACCGCGGCAGCTAGCTCGCGCTTTCGTCCTTAAAGAGCGTTGCCGGTGAAGTCGCCGACCGAACACGAGACAGCTTGCGCCTGAAGGTCCTTGCAGAGCTTGGTCGCTTCAGCCTTGCTTCTCAGGGGACCCGCGACGAGATTGAAGCTGGGGTTGGCTGGATTAGCGTTGATCGTGTAGCGGGCCTTTAATTTTCTCAACTTGTCGTGGTGCTGCTTTGCCAATTGACCCCAGGTCTGACGAAGACCCTCGATCGTGGAATTCGATGCGAGCTGGAGTCCGAGCGGCCTGTTTTCTCTCTTGACGACGGCCGGGCCGAAATTGATGGCATCGCTATGTGCCGCGCTTGCCTTAGCCTTCGGCTTCGCGGGCCGCTTGTCGACGCTGCCTGTTACGATTTGCGACTTTTCCGAGGGCGCGTTGATGATCGTTGTCGCGGGGTGCGCGGCTGCGTCACTTTCGGAATCCGATGCGCCGGCGGCCATCGCTGATGCAAGGGCGACGCCGTTCGTTTGCGCCGCGGGAGCCGCGGCCGAGGCAACCGGCGTTTCGGCCAAGCGAACTTTGTCCTCGAGTGCCGTGATCTGCGATCCAAGCGTCTGGGTTTGTTGGCCCTGCGCGGCCACGTCCGATTTCACGCTCGAAACATCGAGTTCAAGCTTCGCCATCGACGAACGGATGCTGTCCACATCGCCCGCCAGCTTCGTCACCGTGGCTTCCATCTCGGCGGTGCGTTCGGCGTGTGTGCCGGCCGGGGTAAGATCACCGAGCCAGCCGGGCTCGAATATGGCGACGCCGAGATACCCGAGACCCAGCGCTCCGAGCATCGACCAGAGAACGGCGTAGGGCGTGAAGACCGCTTTCCTACGGACCGGCTTGTCAATGGCGGGCTTGGTCATGAGCTGTGGTGTCCCAATGTCGTTTGATGTTCTTGGAGCGAAGTGATTTCCCCGAATCATTTTCGCTGCACCGGAAACGTTGGGTCGCGCGGCGTGCGTTCGCAACTGCTTGGCAAGCGGTGTTGCATCGAAGTTGTGGATGGTGGCACAGATGCACACCATGCGGCCATCTGTAGGAAATTTCTGAGCAAAATCGATTATACGGTGGATCGGACAGCGCCTAGTCAGGGTGTCGTTTGCCGATCCGCGAGCGATGCTTGCGGCAAAGGGACCGCGAGCGTTATGGCTTGCCGCTCCCGGCGTCGCCTTAACGTGCTGGGCAGGTCATCGATTGGCTCGAAGTCACGCAAAGGTTCCCATGAGCGCATCGCCTCCGCTGTTCGTTGTTCTCGCTGCCGGCAAGGGCACGCGCATGAAATCGGCATTGCCGAAAGTGCTGCACACGATAGCCGGGCAATCGATGCTGGCACATGTGCTGAGCGTAACGTCCGCTTTACATGGCGACGTTGCGGTGGTCGTCGGCCCCGCGATGGACGCGGTGAGCCAGGAAGCGCAGCGGGTCGTCCCGTCGGCCCTGGTCTTCGTGCAGCATGCTCAACAGGGAACGGCAGACGCCGTCCTCGCGGCACGTGCGGCTTTGGATCGGCACGGGGGGGACGTCGTCGTGCTCTACGCCGACACCCCGCTCGTCAGAGCCGAGACGCTGGCTCGCATGCGAGACGCCTTGAACGCTGGAGCCAATGTCGCCGTTCTCGGCTTCAGGCCCAAGGACCCGAGCGGCTACGGGCGGCTGCTGACCGATCATAAGGGAGGGCTCGTCGCCATCCGCGAGGAAAAGGACGCATCCGAGACCGAACGGCGCGTCGGCCTCTGCAACTCTGGCGTCATGGCATTCCGGGTGCCAAACATCACGAGTCTGCTGTCGCGCATCGGCAACGCGAATGCCAAGGGCGAGTTTTACCTGACGGATGCCGTCGAACTGGCAATTCGCGACGGCCTGACGGCCGCAGTGGTCGAATGCAATGAGGACGAAGTTCTCGGCGTCAACGCCCGCGATCAGCTCGCCGCCGCCGAAGCGATCTGGCAATCGCGCGCGCGCACGGCTTTCATGCGCGACGGCGTGACGATGATTGCGCCCGAAACTGTCTGGCTGAGTTTCGATACGCGGATCGCTCCGGATGTCGTTATCGAACCGCACGTCGTCTTTGGGCCGGGTGTGACGGTCGAGGAGGGCGTCAAGATCCTGGGCTTCTGTCATCTCGAAGGAGCCGTGATCGGCAAGGGCGCGCGGATCGGGCCCTATTCGCGCTTTCGGCCTGGCGCGCGGCTCGGGCCGGATGTGCATATCGGCAACTTCGTCGAGGTGAAAAATACGACGCTTGGGGCGGGGGCCAAGGCCAATCACCTTGCCTATCTCGGTGACGGTACCGTCGGGGCCAAAGCGAACATCGGGGCGGGTACGATCTTCTGCAATTATGATGGCTTCAACAAGCACAAGACGGAAATCGGGGAAGGGGCGTTCATCGGCTCCAACACGTCACTCGTGGCGCCGGTTTCGATCGGGGCCGGGGCCTACATCGGCTCGGGCAGCGTTATTTCGAAGAACGTCAAAGCCGGCTCCCTCGCGCTGGAACGTGCAACGCAAGAGGAGCGCCCCGGCTGGGCTGAGAAGTTCCGCACGATGATGTCTCGCAGAAAGACACCGCGGTGAATTAAATTGTTAACGAAACGGCTAACTTGT